>JAJAYG010000504.1 GCA_026786335.1 Chitinophagales bacterium
GTTCATTCTAAGTATTGCATCGTCAACCATGCTTCCAAAACCAAGCGCACGCATTTTAGATTCAACATCTTTTACTTCAGGAGGCATTAAGATTTTAATAATGTTGTTTTTAAAAAATGCATCGGTGATTGAAAGCTTGTTAGCACTATTGGTTGCGCCAATTTTCAATGCTTCCTTCAAACCGTTTGCTATCTGTTCATTGGTGCTTAAAGTTGTTTGAGTGCCTGGTGTTGTAGAAGAGGTTCCTGTCTTTGAACTTTTATCAGTGGTGGTTGCAGGAGTTGTGCTGGTGTCATGTGCAATTGTAGTCCCTTTTTTTGTGATCTTTTTCATTGGCACACCGGTAGGTGTGGTTTGCTGTGCACATGAACTAAATGCAACTGAAATTGCCAAAATAATTACTGAGATTTTCTGAATCATGGTTGTTAATTTATTGAGTGCAAGTTATCAAAATCATGCCAATGCTTGGAAGAAATAAAAATTTGAAAAGCAGACACTCTAAAATTTCATTCACCCCATTTACTTAAACACCTTTCTTTGCACCACTAAAATTAATATGGAATGACGGCAACTATAGTAACCATTGGTGATGAACTTTTAATTGGGCAAGTGATTGATACCAACTCGGCTTTCATTGCACAAGAACTTGGAAAGATTGGAGTAATGGTGAAAAGAAGAATGGCTGTTGGTGATGATAAAATTGAAATCATTGAAGCACTTGATGAAGCAAAAAAATTGAGCGAATTGATTTTGATTACCGGCGGATTAGGTCCCACAAAAGATGACATCACCAAACAAACGCTCTGCGAATATTTTAAGAGCACTTTGGTTATGAATGAAGAAATAAAATTGATGGTGATTGACTTGTTCAGGAAACTCAATCGCCCGATGCCCGAAATAAATTTGAAGCAAGCAGAGTTGCCACACAACTGCATTCCTATAAAAAACTTTTATGGCACTGCACCGGGTATGTGTTTTAAGCAGGAAGGGAAAATGTTTTTTTCAATGCCCGGTGTTCCTTTTGAAATGAAACCGATGATGGTTGATTCTGTAATCCCTGTTATCAAAAAAGAATTCAAAACACCTTTCATTATTCACCGAACCATTCACACGCAAGGGTTAGGCGAATCATTTCTTGCCGAACAGATAAAAGATTTTGAAGAAAATTTTCCTGCAAATTTCAAACTCGCTTACTTACCGCATTATTCCATTGTAAGGTTGCGCATTACTGCTATTGGTGAAAACGAGATTGAACTGAAAGAAAAAGTTGATTCACTTGAAAAACAAATTACAGATCGCATTGGCGAAAATGTTTTTGGTTATGATGATACCACATTAGAAAAAACGATTGGAGAAATACTTAAGCAGCAACACAAAACAATTTCAACTGCTGAAAGCTGCACCGGTGGTTTGATCGCTCATAAATTGGTTTCTGTTGCCGGAGCATCGGATTATTTTATTGGTAGCATGGTGTGCTACTCTTACGATGCCAAGGAAAATAATTTGGGGGTAAAGAAAAATACGCTTGACACTTTTGGTGCAGTAAGCGAAGAAACCGTTCGTGAAATGGTGCAGGGAGCTTTGCGAAATTTGAAAACAGATTATGCCATTGCCGTCTCAGGTATTGCCGGCCCGGGAGGCGGAACGCCTGATAAACCTGTGGGCACAGTTTGGATTGCAGTAGGCAACAATGAAAAAATTATTGCAAAAAGATTTCAGTTTGCCCGCACCCGCGAAATAATTATGGAGTATACAGCAATCACTGCATTGGGAATGGCGTGGAGATTTTTGAATGGGAAAGTTTTGAATTGAAATATTTTAACTTTATGAAAAATATTTCTTTATGAAAGCAATTATTTTAATTTCAATTTTTATTTTTTCTCTTACAACATTAATTAAAGCTCAAACAACTGTTGGAGGTTTAATCAGCAGCAATACAACATGGACATCAAGTGGGAACCCATACATTGTAACTGTTGATTTACTCGTTGACATTCTCATCTAATGTTTTTGAAACTGATTATTCAACAGCACTAATTCAAGGTATTAATTTAAACTATTTCACCTTAAAAAGTAATAATCTTAATTGCAATGTTGAAAACGGAAGCGGCGATTTATATTTATTCGAAGCCGGGTCAACGCCAATAAATCTGGATTTTGACGCAACAAACAATTGGTGGGGAACAAATGATTCAATAGAAGTTGCAGATGAAATCTATGATTACTTTGACAATTTGCAAACCGGTGTTGTTGATTACAATCCATTTCTAAATGAACCCGATATTACTGCACCCGTTTCTCCAGTATGTGAATTTGTGAAGGTTGATTTAGGAGGCGGAACTATTCAATTCAATTGGTCGCGAAATAAGGAGAGTGATATTACCGGCTACAGAATTTATTGGGATACGCTGAATAGTTTTTCATTCAGCAATTTTATCGATGTTGGAAATGATACTACAGTTACGCTTTCAAATCTCGACTTCAATAAAATCTATGCAATCACTGCTCATGATAATAATTCATTGACAGGTGGAATGCCTGATCAACTCAATGGTTTTGAAAGTTGGTATACTTACGTTACGACCAAAGTTTCAACATTACTTCTACATCTAACGATGCTCAGTTGAATTCTGATAAAATTTCTGTTCGCGCATTCCCGAATCCAACCAACTCATATTTCACTTTGTCATTTTCTTCCATTCAAAAGTCTGCACAGTTTATTTTAATCGATGTGGTCGGGAATATTGTTTTTGAAAAAACGATTAACAACCAAAATAAAATTGATGTTGCATGTAATGGATTTTCTAAGGGCATTTACATGTATCGGGTTTTAGGTGAAGATGGAATAAGTCACTCGGGTAAAATTATTATCGAGTAATATTCCTTTCACAAAATCAAAGTGGTTTGCTTAATAAATTTACGTTTCCAGGAAAGATGCAACTTGCTCAATCATCCCAATCGCACTACATTTGACCACTCGAAAAAAAATAATTTGCAATGGCCGAAGTTGAATTGATAATGCCCAAAATGGGAGAGAGCATAATGGAAGCAACCATACTAAAATGGTTGAAGAATGAAGGCGATAAAGTGGCGCTTGATGAACCTGTGCTGGAGATTGCAACAGATAAAGTTGACAGTGAAGTTCCTTCGACACATGCAGGGGTGATTACAAAAATATTTTACAATGTAAATGATGTGGTGCCAGTGGGTAAGGTGATTGCAATTTTGCAAACCGATGCAGTAGCAAGCAAGCAAGTTGTTGCTTCAGTTCCCAAAACAGAAACAATAAAACAGCCGGAGAAAAAAGAAGTGATTACTCCAAGAGCAGAATCGAAACCTGTAATTACTGAAGGAAGATTTTATTCACCGCTTGTTTTAAACATTGCAAGAAGTGAAGGAATTTCGATGAGTGTGTTAGATCAAATTCCGGGAACAGGTGAGGGCGGCAGAGTTACCAAGAAAGATATACTTGCTTACGTACAAAATAAAGATGAGCAAGTAGCTGCGCCAATTATTGAAGCGCCAAAAGTTGAAACAAGAACTGAAACTAAAGTTGAAGCAACGCATGATGCACCTGCTGTAGCTGTTACAGGCAATGTAGAAATTATAGAAATGGATCGCATGCGAAAACTAATTGCCGATCACATGGTAATGAGCAAGCGAACATCGGCACACGTAACTTCTTTTGTTGAAGCCGATGTAACCAATCTTGTTCAGTGGAGA
The DNA here is from genome assembly GCA_026786335.1 of Chitinophagales bacterium. Classification (GTDB taxonomy): domain Bacteria; phylum Bacteroidota; class Bacteroidia; order Chitinophagales; family UBA10324; genus JAJAYG01. The sequence goes on from JAJAYG010000504.1 coordinate 3,724, forward strand.
GAAAAAGTGAAGAGTGCATTTGAAAAACGCGAAGGAGAAAAAATAACTTTTACGCCGTTGTTTATTGAAGCGGTTGTAAAAGCACTCAAAGATTTTCCTTTAGTGAATTCATCTGTTGACGGAACGAGAATCATTCGCAAGAAAGACATCAACATTGGAATGGCTGCGGCATTGCCATCGGGAAATTTGATTGTGCCGGTAATAAAAAATGCAGACACGAAAAATCTGGTTGGGCTTACCAAAGAAGTAAATGATTTGGCGAAACGTGCACGTGCGGCGCAATTAAAACCCAGTGAAATTGAGGGTGGAACATTTACGCTCACTAACGTTGGAACATTTGGTAACCTGATGGGTACACCAATTATTAATCAACCGCAAGTTGCAATAATGGCAACCGGCGCCATCAAGAAAAAACCGGCAGTGCTTGAAACCCCGCAAGGAGATGTGATTGCGATAAGACACATGATGTTTCTCTCACTCTCTTACGATCACCGCATTGTTGACGGCGCAATGGGTGGATCATTTTTAAGAAGAGTAGCAGATTACTTAGAAGGATTTGATTCGGCAAGAGAATTCTGAGATTTTAAAACTATCAATAATTATTTTTTTCATTCTTTAACTCACCTGCTAACATGAATATGTATACTTTATTAAAAGAATTTCACTCAGAGTTTCGCTGGCTTGTGCTTGCACTTGCTGTTATTGTTGTAATCATTTTCTTAATTGGTTTTATCGCGAAAAGAAAATATGGCAAAGCAGAAAATCTTACAAGTTTGTTCTACATGATCAGTTGCGATATTCAATTGTTAGCCGGTTTAGTGCTCTACATTTTTTTGAGTCCTGCCACGAGTTCATTTGCAATTGATATGAGCGATCCAACCTCACGTTTTCAATCAGTGGAACATCCTGTTACCATGTTGCTTGCAATTGTGTTTGCACACATAGGAAGAAGCAAATCGAAGAACGCAGCAACCGATGCTTCGAAATTTAAGAAGGGATTAATTTGGTTTGCACTCTCACTTATTTTCATGTTATCGAGAATGCCGTGGAATTAATCTGATGCGCTCTCTAATTATTTGCGATAAAATTTTTTACTGTGTTAATGTTCTTTTTGGATTGTTTATTTTTAAATCAGGAAATTTATCGGATAATAGGTTGCATTCTTATTATCAGTTATTTCCTTTAGCTCGTTTTCCATTTCTTCATTGTCCCACATGTATTTTTTAGTGTTGACATAATTTAACGCATCGTTCAACGCATCATCTGTAGAAAGAATGTTTGAAGTATCAATCTTAGCTGGTAAAGTAAAATCAAGAACGATAGTTCCATTCATTCCGAGAAGCAAAGTACCTTTGCTATGCATAATATACATGCTATTTTCTATTGGAATTCCTTCATAGGTTTGATAGTACCTATAATGCGTTAACCCTAACGAATCTGTTTCATCTTTCATAGAAATCAAATTAGAATTGGCATCTAATCCTAAAATTTTTGCTGCATCATAAGGATCAAAGTTTACCTGTTGAGATTCTTCAAGTGTAACAGACAATGCTGTGCAGCCATTTTCACCAATTATCAATTGCGCTAAATCAGATTATGAAAAGGCCTGTTGAAAAAAGCTCACTGTTATGAGTGAACTCAAAATTAGTTTGATTAAGTTTTTCATGTTGTTTGTTTTTAAAATCAGTGAATGATTTAAATTTTGTTATAGATAAAAGGTTAAACCATTTATAATAACAATACATCAATATTTATTTTCGAACAATACTACCCCTTTTTAAAACAGCATTAATGTTACAAATTTCTAGTTGATCAAAACATTGCCACCATATTAGGATAGTTCGAAGTTTAAAAATTGACTTCGAAAAGTGAGGCATCCATGTAAGAAAAAGATTGAACGGATTTAGCAATCACCCGCTTACCGCAAACATCAACGGCAAAATCTTCTCAGCATTATTTCTGTTAGAATACAATACACTCAAAACATTTTTGCGTTTTTCAATTTCCGATTGCTCGAATGAAACATTCATAAATTCATGTAATGCAACATTCATCTCATCGGCGCTCTCACGAATCACACATAAACTTTCTAATCCTGTATTTTCTACCATAGGAGAATTGGCGATCACAAACCTTCCGTTAAACAATGCATTCAGCAGTTTAAGTTTTGTTCCGGTGTTTTGAAAAGTAGGGAGAATGTTGATGTGCGCATTGCGAATCAGGCGCATCATTTCCACTTCGCCCGGGTTAATTCTCATCTCAACATTGCGATTATTTTTCACTGCGGTTACCAGCATTGGTGATGGATCACTTCCGGCAATAATTAATTTTAAATCTGAGTTGTGAAATACTTTACTCACTAAGAATAATGCTGCCTGATTATTTTCTACCACCGATAAATTTCCGTGATACAAAATGTAATCGCCTTTTCCGGTGAGAGAAATTACTTCTTCATTGGGATGGAAGGCCGGCAAATAAGTTACGTTTTTATAGTGCGCATTAAGGTATTCA
>JAJAYG010000505.1 GCA_026786335.1 Chitinophagales bacterium
AAAATGAAAATATAATTCTTGTTAAGTCATTTGAGTTCGCACTTCAAATAATTGAACGCTATAAGCAAAATGAAATGTTGAATTATAAATTTTAAATGTTGAATTAAAGAAAAACAGCATAATGAAAAAGGAAAATATAATTCTTGATAAGTCATTTGAGTTTGCACTTCAAATAATTGAACTATACAAACAACTTGTCTCAGAAAAAGAATTTGTTCTGTCTAAACAATTATTGCGAAGTGGAACAGGCATCGATGCAAATGTGGAAGAAGCAACAGCGGCAATTTCAAAAAAAGATTTTACTGCAAAAATGTCAATTGCTTCAAAGGAAGCAAGAGAAACAAGGTATTGGTTGAAGTTGTTTCAAAAAAGCCAGCTTGTAAAAATTGATATTACAAAGGATCTGATTGAGATTGAACAACTCATCAATATTTTAACTGCCATAGTGAAAACATCACAAGGCAATGGAAATGTTGAATTGTGAATTATGAATTATGAATTGTGAATGCTGAACAGAGTAAATAATTCAAAATTCAACACCTGAAATTTAAAATTAAGAACCATGTTAAATCGTATAATATCTTTCTCACTGCACAATAGGATTCTCGTTGTTGTTGCGAGCATTCTGCTCATCGTATTTGGTTCGTTTGTAGCCACCCGAATGGAAGTAGATGTATTCCCCGACCTCACCGCACCAACTGTTGTAGTGCTTACCGAAGCGCATGGCATGGCTCCCGAAGAAGTAGAAAAACTTGTAACCTTTCCAATTGAAACATCCGTGAACGGTGCAACCAATGTTCGCAGAGTTCGCAGTTCATCATCCGCAGGAATTTCAATTGTGTGGATTGAGTTTGAATGGAACACCGACATTTTTAAAGCTCGGCAAATTGTGAACGAAAAAATAATTGCCGTTTCCGAAAAACTTCCGCAAGGAGTTGGCATTCCTACAATGGCTCCGCAATCCAGCATAATGGGTGAAATAATGCTTATCAGTTTAACTGCTGATTCAACTTCGCAAATGGATTTGCGAACAATTGCGGATTGGACAATTCGACCTCGATTATTAGCAACAGGTGGAGTTGCACAAGTAATTGTTATAGGTGGCGAATACAAGCAGTATCAGATTTTGGCTTCACCGCAAAAAATGAGTTACTATAATATTTCGCTCAAAGAATTATTGAAAGCAGCAGAGGAAGCAAACGGAAATTCTTCGGGCGGTTTTATGAGCGAGTATGGAAACGAATACATAGTAAAAGGTATTGGCAGAACAAATGATGTAAATGAGTTAGGCAAATCTGTTATCAAATCTTCTAATGGTAAAGTGATAAAGATTGAAGATGTTGCAGAAATAAAAATTGGTGCAGCGCAAAAAATCGGTGACGGTTCATTGAAAGGAAATCCCGCAGTTATAATGACCGTAATGAAACAACCTGTTACGAATACTTTGGAACTCACGACAAAAATTGATGCTGCCATCACCGATATGCAAATCAATTTGCCTAAAGACATTCACATCAACACAAAAATATTTCGTCAGGCAGATTTCATCAACGCATCCATCAGCAACATTCAAAAAACTTTATTGGAAGGAAGCATTTTTGTAGTCATCATTTTGTTTTTGTTTTTAATGAATTGGCGCGCAACAATTATTTCCTTGCTTGCAATTCCGATTTCTTTAATCGTAGCCATCCTTACATTAAAATGGCTGGGGTTCTCCATCAACACCATGAGTTTAGGAGGAATGGCAATAGCCATTGGTGCATTGGTTGATGATGCAATCATTGATGTAGAAAATGTTTTCAAACGATTAAAACAGAACGCACTCAAACCTACTGAAGAACGCACAGACAAACTCAAAGTGATTTTTGATGCTTCGGTTGAAATCCGAACATCTATCATCAATGCAACATTCATCATCATTGTGGCATTTGTTCCGCTATTCTTTTTGTCGGGCATGGAAGGAAAACTGCTTGCGCCGCTGGGCATTGCATTTATTGTTTCACTATTCGCTTCGCTCATCGTATCAATTACACTCACACCTGTTTTGGGAAGTTATCTTTTAGCGGATGAAAAAATGTTGCAGCGCCAGCATGGCGAAAGTTGGTTAGTGCAGCGACTGCAAAATGTTTACACCAAACTTTTAATAAAAATAATGCTTTGGAAAAAATCGGTCATTGCAATTTCTGTTGCCTTATTAATTGCAGCACTTTTCACAATGAGTCAACTGGGAAGAAGTTTTTTACCTGAGTTTAACGAAGGTTCTTTAGTAGTGAGTGCTGTTTCTCTTCCGGGAATTTCATTGGAAGAAAGCAACAAAATAGGAACAGCGGTGGAGAAAGCGTTGCTTTCAGTTCCCGAAATACATATTACTACAAGACGAACCGGAAGAGCAGAATTAGATGAACATGCGCAGGGTGTAAACGCCTCAGAGATTGATGCACCATTTATATTAGCTGCACGAAGCCGGGAAGAATTTATGAAAGATGTTCGCGAAAAACTGGCTGGCGTTTCAGGAGTTAATATCACCATAGGTCAGCCAATAGGACATCGCATTGACCACATGCTTTCAGGAACACGGGCAAATATTGCCATAAAAATTTTCGGCACTGATTTGAATAAACTCTTCACGCTTTCAAATGAAATCAAAAATGAAATTCAATCGGTAGATGGTTTAGTTGATTTAAGTGTGGAGCAACTCATTGAAATTCCACAGGTGCAGATAAAGGCAAAGCGTGATATTTTAAATCATTACGGAATTACCATCGGAGAATTTAACGAGTTCATAGATGTAGCATTTGCAGGTGAAAAAGTCGGACAGATATATGAAGGAAATAAAACTTTTGATTTAATCCTCCGCTTTAATGATGCAAACAGAGGCTCCATTGAAAACATTCGCAATACACTTATTGATTTAGGAGTGAGTGAAAATGACGAAATTGCTGATGCAGAAAATAAAAATTCTTTTCAAGTAAATCAATCACACCACCGCAGAATTCCACTACACTACATTGCTGACATCGTTAGCACTACGGGACCAAATACAATCAACAGAGAAAATGTGCAACGCAAAACTGTTGTATCAGCCAATGTTGCAGGGCGCGACCAAAAAGGTGTAGTGCATGACATTCAGAAAATCATCAACGAAAAAGTAAAACTTCCCGTAGGGTATCACATTGAATACGGAGGACAATTTGAAGCCGAAGCCGAAGCATCAAATACTTTAATGGTTACATCATTGCTTTCGTTACTTGTAATTTTTCTTTTGCTCTTCCAGGAATTTAAAAATGTAAAAATTGCGGGTATCATTTTATTGAACTTGCCGCTTGCCTTAATTGGCGGGGTATTCAGCATTTATTTTACGAGCGGCATAATGAGTATTCCTTCCATAATTGGTTTCATCACTTTGTTTGGAGTAGCCACACGAAATGGAATTTTATTGGTATCGCATTACAAAACATTAAAAGAAGAAGGACTGAATTTATACGACACCATCATCACCGGTTCAAAAGACAGGTTAAGCCCCATACTAATGACAGCACTCACCGCAGGGCTTGCACTCATACCGCTTGCCATTGCAGGAGATTTACCCGGCAACGAAATTCAAAGTCCTATGGCAAAAGTTATTTTGGGAGGACTGCTCACATCCACACTTCTCAATATTTTTATTGTTCCGGTGGTTTATTATTTGTCAAACCTGTCTGCTGTAAAGGCTGGCGCTAAAACAGAATTAAAATGAAAAGTAAAATCATCATCATAAAATTATTCGTGGTTTCATTTTGCATAAATGCAAATGCACAATCAACAATGGAAACAGTGCTTGCCAACATTGCCAAAAACAATAAAACAATTTTGGCGAACACTCAATTTTGGGAAGCACAAAAACTGCAATACAAAACCGGATTAACACCCAACAATCCAACCGTTGAATATGATTACTTAGTGGGAACTCCCGTGGGTGCAGGCAACCAAACCGATTTAACCGTTGCACAGTCATTTGATTTTCCAACGGCATACATCAAAAAAAATCAGTTGGCAAAACAGCAAACCGCACAGGCAGAATTTCATCTCACAGCACAACGGCAAAATATTTTGTTTGATGCAAAAAAAATTTGCATTCAGTTGGTGTATCGTAATAAACTGCAAACTCAACTCAGGCAACAAAAGCAAAACACCCAAAAATTGTTGAACGATTTTCAAACCCGATTAGGCATAGGGGAAGGAAATATACTCGATGTAAACAAAGCACAACTCCAACTTATTGAAATAAAAAAACAACATCAGGAAAACACCACTGCCATTGCACAGTTCATTCAACAACTCACCGCATTAAACGGAGGAAATCAAATCACATTCACCGACGCTATTTATCCTGTTGTGCAAAATATTCCTGCATTTGATCAATTGGAAACTGAATACGAAAATGCCGACCCGCTAAGAAAAATTTTAGAGCAGGAAATACTGATTACACAAAAAGAAGTAGAAGTAAGCAAAGCAATGTGGCTGCCAAAAATGGAAGCAGGTTATCACTATCAGGGCATCTTAGGGCAAACTTACAACGGTATCCACACAGGTATTTCAATCCCTTTGTGGCAAAATAAAAACACGGTAAAACTTCAAAAATCAAAACTGCTTTTTGCCGATTTAGAATTGCAAGACCACAGCAACCAACACTACTACGAGATAAAACAACTGTATGAAACTTACACCAACCTAAATATAACACTTACCGAATACCAAACCATATTCGCAACACTCAACAACACAACATTATTAAACAAAGCACTCTCTCTCGGACAAATTTCCACCATCGAATATTTCATGGAAATCAATTATTACAACATCGCTTATAACAATTACCTGCAAACTGAAAAAGAATATTACCAAGCAATTGCTGAGTTGTATAAATACCAATTGTAAAAGAAGAATATTCACCAAACTCAAACAACACTGCTACAATTGCCAACGCAATTGCACTCACATTTGCTCTTGCTTCAACACACTGGCCAACGCAGCAAACGCAAAAGAAAGTGCAAGCCACCGCTTGGGTTCATCGCAGGCGGAACTTAGTCCCTCGCAGAAACTTTAGTGCATTTACAGAGTTAAATTGCAGTGTTGCGTATCACGGTTTTGTGTATAATTGTAGAGCGGTGCTTCGAGGAAAGTGTAGTGCTAAAAAGCCGTGCGTACGTGGAGCCCCGAACCATCAGAATGTGAAAAAACCCTATATTTTAATTTTTAATTTTAAAAACGCCTTTTAAAAAAAGCAACAGCACCCCATAAAACGATTTATAGCAAGGATGTTTTTTAGGCAGCTA
>JAJAYG010000506.1 GCA_026786335.1 Chitinophagales bacterium
AAAATGAAAACAGAAAACATCATCAAATCAATTATCCAAAAAAATTGTTTTACGCAAACCAATTTTGCAAATCATTCAACTTCAGATTATTTTTTTCGGGTGAAATGAAATCGTGAAGAATTTTTCCTTTATCCATCATGATCAATCTTGAACCATATTCAATCGCCTGCTTAAGATTGTGCGTTACCAAAATTGCTGTGAGATTATTTTCAGCAATTAGCTTGTCGGCAAGTTTTATTACTAATTCTGATGAGCGCGGATCGAGCGCTGCAGTAGGTTCATCCAACAACAAAATTTTAGGTTCATCCATTGAAGCCATCAGCAGGGTCAGTGCTTGCCGCTGACCGCCTGATAATTTTCCAACTAATGTGTCCAATTTATTTTCCAAACCTAAATTCAAAACAGCAATTCTTTGTGCAATTTCATTTCTGAATTTTGAATTGATGCCTGTGCGAAACCCTTTTCTTTTTGTTCGCAATGAAGCAAGCCGGAAATTATCAATGATAGAAAGTTCAGGCGCTGTTCCCTTCAACGGATCCTGAAAAACTCTTGCTATCCATTTGCTTCTTTGAAAATCTTTTTGAGAAGTTACATCGTGATCGGCAATAAATATTTTTCCTTCCTCACAAAAAATATTACCTGCTACCAAATTCAGTATGGTGGATTTGCCCGAGCCATTGGAACCAATGATTACCAAAAATTCTTTTGCCTTCAACTCAATTGAAACTTGATCGAGGGCCAAAACTTCAGATGGAGTGTTGCGGTTGAAATATTTGGTGACTGTGTTGACCTTCAGCATCAGTTAGCTTTTTTAAGATTCGGAATTCCAACCACCAACAAAACAATCACTGCAGTCACCAGCTTCAACCAATTTGGATCAACACCTAATGCAAGCGTAAATGCGATGATCATTCTAAAAATGATGCAGCCGATTACAACACCTATCAAACGCAATGCAATCGATCGCGCATTAAAAACATTGAATAAAGCTTCACCCATCATCACGGCACCTAATCCAAAAATTACGATGCCGATTCCCATGTTGATGTCACTGAATTGCTGGAGTTGACAAACTAAAAAACCGCTCACAGCAGTAAATGCATTGGCGATTGCGAGGCCAATCACTTTCATGTTCTGCGTGTTTACTCCCATGGCGCGCACCATGTCTTCACTGTTACCCGTTGCTCGCATGGCAACTCCGAAATCTGTTTTGAGTAACCAGGAAAGTATCAACCACATCACAATTGTAAACAATAGCAACACACCAAGCCATTGCAAGTTGGATGAATTAAGAAATGAAAAAATATTTTCAATGTGCGCTGTGTTGATGAGCGGAATATTTGAACGCCCCATAATGTTGAGGTTAACCGAATACAATGAAGTCATCACCAAAATACCGGAGAGCAGTGGATTAATTTTTAATCGTGTGTGAATTAATCCGGTTGCAGTTCCTGCAAGTGCACCAGAAATAATTGTAATGATTAAAATTATTGGAAGCGGAATTCCATTGCTAAGCAGTACTGCTGTTACTGCTGCGCCCAAAGTGTAACTTCCATCGGTAGTGATATCAGGAATGTTAAAAATGCGCAGCGAAACATAAATTCCAAAACCCATTGCACAAAATGCAAGACCAAGAAGTATGGCAGTGAGGTAGAATTCCACGAGGGGAAATTAATGAACGGTTATTTTAATTCGGTAAATGTAGAATCAAAAACAATGTTGTACTGCTTTGCAACTGAAGCATTGTAGATACGCTTTCTCACTTTTACCAACTCAGGTTCAATACCATTCAGGCTTCCCTGTTTCAAAAATTTTGCTGCCTGCTCTCCGGCCTGAAATCCCCACTGATACATATCAGCACCGAAAGCCACCAATGCTCCGCGATTTACCAATCCAGCTTCGGAAGTAAATACCGGAATATTTTTATCACCACAGCTCTTTGAAATTATTTCAAATGAAGAAAACACAACATTATCGGGCATTTCAAAAAATGCATCAATGTTTTTATTTACAAGTGAACTCATCACCAATTGTGTTTCGGAAGAATTATTTACCGGTTGTGCAATAAGCACAAATCCCAATTTGCCGCAATCCATTTTTATTGTCTTTAACGCGGCGCGCGATTGAGGTTCGCTTTGATTATAGATTGTGCCAATCGTTTTTGCATTTGGTAAAACAGATTTAATGAGTGCAACTGACGTATCAATATAACCGAGCGTTTCATAAATACCGAATAAATTTTTCGGCTGCTGCCCACTTGAATCAACAAGTCCGGCTAATCTTGGAGAAGGTGCTACCATCATAAACACAGGAATGTCTTTTGTCTTTTGCACTGCAGTAATTGTTGAGAGTGTTGGATTGGTTGCAATGAGTTTAACTTTTTCAGAAATAAAATAATCTACCGCCTGGGTTAGTGTTGGAATATCTCCTTGTGCATTTCGATAAATAATTTTTATTGTGCCACTGTCTTCTCTATAACCATTTTGACTGAGCGCATCATAAAAACCTTTTTTTGCCTGAGCAATTGTTTCATCTTCAAATGCATCGAGAAAACCAATTGTAGGTGTAGCAGATTTTTTTTCCTGTTGATTGCAAGAAATAAAAACAGAAAAAATAAAAAGCAGAGTGAGATAGCGCATAAGATTGGTTGAGTTTTGTTTGTGCCTGAATTTTATTCTTAAAAAAAAATACAAAACCGCCGTCAGGGTTTACAATCATTCACGGGGTTTTGCCCGCGCAGTTAGAGAGATTTTTATTCCTATCAATTGAAACTCATTTGAATTATTTTTTGAAATCAAAAATATTTCTCTTCACAACTAAAAATTCATTTTTCACTTCTCTCCTATTTGTCTTACTTCTTAAATATTAAATCTTTAGTATTAACCATCGAGCTATCCTTTCACAAACTTCCCATTCTTGTCAATTACTTTATCAACGAGTATGGTGAGTTTTGAATTTTTAGGATCCTTTGCCTTAACCCGCACTCTGGCTTTCCCATTGATGAAAAGAGAAGCATATTCATACTGAGGCTTAATAATCCAAGAGCCCGACTTATCAATATAACCCCACAATTTACTATCATCAGCTACCGGTGCAAGATCCTCTCTGAAAGAACCTGCGTTTTGGAACATAGGCTCAATTGCAAATTTTCCCGAATGATCAATAAATCCATAAAGTTTAGATTCTTTAACCTGCACCAATGCAAATCCTTCATTGAAAGAAGTTGCATCTACAAACTTTAACGGAATCACTTCTCTACCCTTTGAATCGATAAAACCATAACCTTTGTTTTCATTGTGCACCATTGAAAGCCCTTCGGTAAAATCAAAAATATTTTCATAGCGTGGATGAATAATCCATTCACCAAACCGGTTGACAAAACCATACTTACAGGAATTAGAATGACAATCACCGATAGCTGCTTGCGCTTTACCTTCATTAAAATCTTCTGTTTTACTCCATGGATAAGTGCTCATAATTTTTCCATCGGCATTGATAAAAGCATAGTTGCAATGTTCCGTATTACATGCAAGCTTTACAGCAGCCATTCCTTCGCTGAATGGTGAAGCCTCAGTAAACTGCGCCCGTGCAAGTGTATCGCGTGATTTTGAATCAATGTAGCCATACAAATTATTTTTCTCGAAGCTCTCAAATTTCTTGGTGCTCTGCTTCATCTCCTTTTCCAACTGCAGTTGGTTTGGGTAGAACGGATACTTTTTTTGAAAATTTTTAAACGTGTTGTAAGAATAGAATGCTGTTTCCTTGCGATAAATTTTCATCCATGCATTTTCAACGTTGTGATTTGATGGAAACAAATTGATAAAATCAAGATAGCGCTTAACAGAATCATCGCGTGTAATAATTAAATAGATAGTGTCTTCCGCTTCCAGAAAATAAGGGCTTTCTGTGTGCTCCTTGGTAAACGTGATGTAATCATTTACCCGGTGAGACTTTGTCTTGGTTGAATACAACAGCTTATCATAATTTGCTTTTGCTTGAGTATAATATGGGCTGTTTGGATATTGGGTAATGAAATTTTTATAAGACTGCCAGGTGCTGTCGGCTGTTTTAGAATTGTATAAATACTTTTCATAAAGTGCTCTTGCTTGTGCTACTTGCTTTGCAGCCGGATATTTTTTTAAGAACTCATCGAAACTTGCGTAATCATTTTTTAGCAAGGCCTCATTAAAAGCTGCGCTGTTTCTTTTTTCAGTTGTTGCAGCCAATTGCGGCGATGTTGCAAAAGTATTAATGAAATGATTCCAGGTTTCTCCCGTGTTTACCGAGTCGGCAAACCTATAAGCTTCACTATTAATTAACTGTTGTAATTCATTAACCGTGTAATCACGGTAACCAACTTTTGGAAATTGCTTTTTCTCTTCCGTCGTTCTGTCTTTGGTTAATCTGCTTGCGCTTGCAGCATTGTATGCATTAGCAGAATCAAGATTGTATTGGTTAAAATCCTTCATGAAAAATAATTTAGCCATACCAAATTGCGCAGCTCCGTTTTGCGGATTGTCCTTTAAAATTTTTTGAAAGGAAGTTTGCGCCAAATCATACGCACCTGAATTGAGGAAGCCAAAAGATTTTGAAAGTGATTGAGAAAAAGCAACTGCTGAAATCAAAAGCAGTGCAAGAAAAATTACCGTGCGCATAAGAAGCGCAAAAATAAATTTGATTGGGTACTAAAAGCAAATTGTGGAAAACTAAATTACAAGCAAATGCAAGATTAAAATTTTAAATCAATTCGCTTTTACCTCAGTACATAATTTTTGCAAGGTTGCTTTTGCATCACCAAAGAGCATTCTGGTTTTTGGTTGATAGAAGAGTTCGTTTTCAATTCCTGCATACCCGGCATTCATGCTGCGCTTCATTATAATTACATTTTGTGCTAACTCCACCTCAAGAATGGGCATACCATAAATAGGTGATGCCGGATCATTTTTAGCAGCAGGATTTACCACATCATTTGCACCTACAACAATCACCACATCTGTATTCCCGAATTCATTGTTGGCATCTTCCATCTCCAATAATTTATCATAACTAACATCAGCTTCAGCAAGCAAAACATTCATGTGACCGGGCATTCTTCCGGCAACAGGATGAATGGCATATTTTACCTCAACACCTTTTTCTTCCAGCAATTTTTCTAATTCATGCACGGTGTGTTGTGCCTGTG
>JAJAYG010000507.1 GCA_026786335.1 Chitinophagales bacterium
CAATTGAACTATCAATCATATAACATTGAAAGTGTGGTTTCATATCCGCAGTTTGTATATCCAAGTAGATTTTATTATCAGAATAAAATATTTAAGAAAGCCATGCTCGGTAAAGTTGGAGCCGATATTAATTATTCTTCTTCCTATTATAACCCTGCATATATTGGTGCAACAGGTCAATACTTAGTGCAGCAAACAGCACATGATTCTTATCTGCCCACGCTTGATGCCTTTGTGAGCGTGCGGGTAAGAGGGGTGAGAGCTTATGTAATGTTTCAAAATGTTTTTAGCTCAGGAAGTTTTTCTGCCTTCCCTTATCCAATGCCCGATCGCGCATTTAAATTTGGATTTGAATGGAAGTTTTGGGATTAAAAAAAATTGAAAGAGTTTAATAATCTCCTTCTTCACCCTTAAGAATTGCCATAAACATGCAGGTAGATGCCTTGTGAGAATTTACTGTTCTAAAGTAGATGGAATAAACATCATCAAGCGGCGGAGTAAAGAAAAAATTGATGATGTTGTTGTCCAATTCATCAATCTTATAGATGTAATCAATTTTCTCACCGCGGTTGTTTCTAATTTCAATGCCCGTTCCGTCAACACCGGTTTCTGTTGAAAGAATAATTACATACTGAAAACCTCCTTCAAATGTGTAACGCTTTCTAATATGCTGATCAGAAGTAACATTTTGGCTCCACTCTGCAAGCATCTCATATTCCCCCGAACCTCTGCTGCTTACTAAAAGATATAATTCATAAAAAGCCTTCATATCAAAACACTTTAAATCTTTAGTGATGCTCTCCATGTCTTGAGCAAATACATTTTGTGATAAAGTGAAAAGAAAAATAATGGCGATAAAATGTTTCATAACTCAAATGCGGCTGCGAAAGTAGATTACGTTTTCTGCTTTTTCTTTTTTGCGGCAGGAAATAAAACATTATTCAAAATCAAACGATACCCTGGTGAATTTGGATGAAGTGCAAGATCAGTAGGTGGATCACCTACCTGATGCTGATAATCTTCGGGGTCGTGGCCGCCATAAAAAGTCCAGGTTCCATTTCCGAATTCACCATGGATGTAGCGGGCTTCGCCAACCGATTTGTTTTCACCCATTACCAAAGTCGTTGACTTTAATGTCTCATTCCTGAAGGCTGTTGTTTGCCCCATAAAACCTTTGATCAGTTGTGTATGGTTTTGACATAACATAGATGGAACGGGATCCCACTTGGCCGAAAAATCAAATAGTGTAAAATAATCCTGAACCATCGGGACTCTGCGTGTATTGGTAGCATCAATATTTGAAAACTCATACACAAGCGGATCGTGCACGAGGGTGAAATTTGTAAACGCAAAACAGTTAGTGAAATTTATTTTCGACTGCGCATTGGCATCCTGCGCATCACCATCATACATCCAATCGCAAATATCAACGCCATCAGCCGCGAATGCAATATCATAAGAGTCGGTTGCAGAACACATGGCAAACATAAAACCACCGCCAGAAACAAAGTCACGAATTTTTTTTGCTACTGCTAATTTCAATTGAGAAACTTTACTAAAGCCCCACTTAGCAGCCGTTGCTTCCTGCAACTTCACATCTTCAATGTACCAGGGTGCATTTGAATAGGCGGCATAAAATCTTCCGTATTGCCCGGTAAAATCTTCGTGATGTAAATGAAGCCAGTCATACAGTGCCAATTTCCCTTCCAGGCAATCATCATCATAAACAACATCATAAGGAATCTCGGCATACTTTAAAACCATGGTAACAGCATCGTCCCAAGGCATTTTATTTTTTGGTGAATACACAGCGATCTTTGGTGCCTTTTCTAACTTAACAATGTCTTCATTCACTTCAGGGTTTGCTATTTCTGTGAGAATAGAATTGTATTGAACATCTGGAACAATTTCATAACTAACACCGCGCACCACGCATTCATTTTCACCTGCTGTAAAATAGGGGACTGCAAAACTTCCGCCTCTGTAATTCAACATCCAGTCCACCTTTACATTTTTTGTAAGGCACCAATAAGCAACGCCGTAAGCTTTTAGATGATCGGCTTGCTTTGTATCCATTGGAATTAAAATCATGGAAGCAAAACTTGCATTGATAATTAAAGTTAGGGAAATGAAAAGAAGGATGCGTTTCATGTTTCAAAATTATAAACTCTTTGGTGAACTAAAATTCCTTTTACAAATTTATAGTTAATGCAAGGAAGAACGAAAAGCAGAAATTGAAATTGCTTTACGAAACGCAAATGTCAACCAATCTTCTTTTGTTGAAACATTTCAATAGTATTCTTAATTGGATTTATTTGTTGCGTTACCTTTGAACCATGCGCAACCCCAATCTCGATCCCGAGGAAAAAAACATGCTCGCTGTTGATGCAGAAACAGAGAAAGTTTTGCGCCCTTCGATGTTCGACGAATTTAGCGGACAGGAAAAAGTGGTGGAGAACCTTAAAGTTTTTATTGCCGCAGCAAAGCAAAGAGGCGATGCACTCGATCACGTGTTGTTGCATGGCCCGCCCGGTTTAGGAAAAACTACGCTGGCAAATATTATTGCACATGAGCTTGGTGTCAACTTAAAAGTTACATCGGGTCCGGTTTTGGAAAAACCCGGTGACCTCGCAGGATTGCTTACCAACTTAGAAACCAATGATGTTTTATTCATTGATGAAATCCACCGCCTCGGTACGGTGGTTGAAGAATATTTATATGCTGCCATGGAAGATTTTAAGATTGACATTATGCTTGATACAGGGCCCAGTGCGCGCTCGATTCAAATTCAGATAAATCCTTTTACGCTCATTGGTGCAACAACACGTTCGGGTTTGCTTTCATCACCATTGCGATCACGCTTTGGCATTGCTTCGCGAATGGATTATTACAATGCCGAAACATTGAAGAAAATAATTCTTCGCTCCTCCAAAATTTTAAATACAGAAATTAATGCGGAAGGCGCCAATGAAATTTCGCGCCGCAGCAGAGGCACACCACGAATTGCAAATGCATTGCTTCGCCGCGTTCGCGACTTCGCACAAATCAAAGGCAATGGAAAAATTGATATTGAAATTTCGAAGTACGCATTGGATAAATTGAATGTTGATGAACATGGATTAGATGAAATGGATAACAGAATTCTTACCACCATCATTGATAAATTCAAAGGCGGACCGGTTGGTTTAAATACCATTGCTACCGCAGTAAGCGAAGAAGCCGGCACCATCGAAGAAGTGTATGAACCGTTTTTAATTATGGAAGGATTTTTAAAACGCACTGCACGCGGCAGAGAAGCAACTGAACTTGCATTCAAACATTTAGGGAAGGTGATGCCGAAGCAGCACGGAACCTTGTTTGAATGATTTTTTTTACCACAGAGATCAAAGAGTTTTTTCTCTACGAACGCCATGATTTTTTCCTTTGTGAACTCTTTGGTTAATCCATTTACCGCTGCACAATTAACTTCTCTGTTGAAATTGAATTTTCTGTTTGCAGTTTGCAGAAATATATTCCCTGTGGTAAATCAAGGGTTGAGAAAGTAATTGAATGATTTCCTGCAGTAAATTTTTCTTCCTCTGCGTTTAGCGAAATAATTTTTTTCATTCTTTCATTTAAATCATAAACTGTAACTGTAATTGCAGACGCAGATGGTAATGAGAAAGAAATTGTTAATTGATCATTTGCAGGATTAGGCTTCAATAGAAAATCAAAGGAAGAAATTGAATGTTGTTCTTCAATGCCGCTTACGATACATTCAGCTGTTACCATACAATCAGTTGAACCAATTAGTTGAAGATAAATTTTGAAGTCATCTTCGCAATTTAAGCAATCATGAGTGAAATTGGCTGGAGGTTTATAAGGGTTATTTGGATTGTTTTCTGTGTTATCGAAAGTTCCATCAGAATAAATAGTTGAACCTGAAGTTATGCCTTGTGCTAATGGAAAATAATAAAGGTATCGAAGTGAATTCTCCCATACTTGAATTTGAATGAGATCCGTAGTATCATTTGCAGTACCTACAGAAAATACTTTTACACTCTTTCCTATAATAGCCAATTGCGGTGAAATAGAAATCAATGACCAATCGCCGCAAATTTCCTGAATATGGTGAAGGTTTTTTATTTGATTCTTGATCACAAAAAATTCCGGTTCAATCAAATCATTTTCATCTATCGCAATTGTTTTGACTTCCTGATGTACCGTTGTATCATCAAAAAAGACATTCATTGAAATAGAGTCGTCAATAGAAACAAATGTTGGCAAGTAATGAACTTGTAAAATCAAATCGGCACCTGCAGGAATTCGATAACCCATACCAAGCGGGAATTGTGTAACCCTTTCTCCAATGTGATAAAGCGAAAGCAAGCGTGATTGATTAATTCCAGTTACCGAAGAAAAGTTTAATCCGTATCCAGTCGTATTCGCTTCTTCATTCGCAAGTGTTCCTGTTGTGTCTACGCTGATTTCAATGTGATGAACATTGGCCAAAGTGCAAGGATTAAATTCCAAAGCGCGCACGAATTTCTGCTGCGTAAAAC
>JAJAYG010000508.1 GCA_026786335.1 Chitinophagales bacterium
TCATTTCTTGCTGTTAAAAAAACTATCAACGCATTCTTTAATTCCTTTTGCGACCGAAAATGTTCTGCAGCCGAAAACCCATCGAGATTAGGCATCATTACATCGAGTAAAATCAAATCGGGTTTAAACTCCTTGGCCAGGCGGATTGCTTCAAGTCCATCTTTTGCAGTGAGGGTTTCATATCCTTCTTTTTGCAAATTGTAAGTATTAAAATCAAGCACATCAATTTCATCATCTACAATTAATATTTTTGGTTGATGCTCCATAGTGTACTTTTTAGGGGATTGAATGGTTAGGGGTTGCATTGCTATATTTTTTCCTTTTCGTGCTTGAGCACATTTGCTTCCACATAAAAAATAATTTCTTCAGCTATATTTTTATTGAGATCACCAATGCGTTCTAATTTTTTTACAACATAGGAAAGGTGCAGAAGATCAATTACATCATCGGGATGCTGCTTAATATAATTTCCAATAATTCCGGTGGCATCGTGATTCCATTGGTCAATAAGGTCATCGTCTTTAAAAATATTGCGGGCAGAAGTGGTATCAGAATTCAGAAATGCGTTAAGGTTACTCACGATCATTTCATCAATTGTATCTTCCATTTTTCTAATTTGCAAATCTTCAATGAGCTGCTTGTTATAATGGTTTTTTAATGTTGAAGCGTACCAGGCAATTCCTTTTGCGTGGTCGCCAATTCTTTCAAGGTGACCATTAATTTTAAATGTTGCAAACACCAATCGCAAATCAATTGCAACCGGATTAAAAAGTGCCATTATATTTTCGCAATCGCGATCGATCTTTAACTCTTCGGCATTTACTCTTCTTTCCTGAAACAAAACCTCTTTTGCTAAATCATTTTTTGTATTCAGAAATGAATCAATACTTTTTTTAAGTTGGTTACGAACAAGATTTCCCATATCAAATATTTCTGATTTAAGGCGGCTGAGTTCTGTTTCTAAATGCGTCATGATGTATTTTATGATACGTGAATTAAAAAAAATTATAAACTCAATTTACCCAAATCTTCCGGTAATATAATTTTGAGTGCGTTCATGCTTTGGGTTGGTAAAAATTTCTTTTGTGTCGTTATACTCAATCAACTCCCCTATGTAAAAGAAGGCAGTGCGGTCACTTACTCTTGCTGCCTGCTGCATGTTATGGGTAACGATAATAATGGTGTACTTTTTTTTCAGTTCCCAAATCAACTCTTCAATTTTTGCGTTGCTGATTGGATCAAGCGCCGAGCAAGGTTCATCCATTAAAACTACAGAAGGTTCAACAGCAAGTGCTCTTGCAATACACAATCGCTGTTGCTGCCCGCCGGAAAGTGAAAGGGCAGATTTTTTTAATTCATCCTTTACTTCTTCCCACAAAGCTGCCTGCTTTAATGATCTCACAACGGTTTCTTCAATAAATCTTTTATTGGTAATTCCATTCACCCGCAAGCCGTAAGCAACATTTTCAAAAATTGTTTTTGGAAAAGGGTTTGGCTTTTGAAAAACCATTCCTACTCTTTTGCGCACATCTTCTACTCTTACATTACTTGCGTAAATATTTTTTCCGTTCAATAAAACTTCACCATCAATCGTAACACCATCGATCATATCATTCATGCGGTTAAACAATCGAAGGTAAGTAGATTTTCCGCAGCCCGAAGGCCCAATGAGCGCTACCACATTATTTTCATTGAAGCTCATTGAAATATTTTTAAGTGCCTGCTTGGCACCATAAAATAAATTGACAGACTTGGTTTCTACTTTATTCATTTCAATTTACTTTGAAAAACGATTGCGTAAAATTATTGCAATAGAATTAAGCAGGAGTGTAAATGCAAGCAATACAATAATTGCTCCTGCGGCATTCTCCTGAAATTCTTGTTGCGGGCGACTCACCCAGTTATAAATCTGTATTGGTAATATGGTAAATGATGAATTCAAATCCTTTGGCAAAAAAGTTACATAGGTAAGCGCACCGATTGTAATCAATGGTGCTGTTTCTCCTATGGCTCTTGATATTGCCAGAATAATTCCTGTAAGTATTGATGGAAATGAAATAGGAAGAATGTGATGCCAGATGGTTTGCAATTTTGTTGAGCCCACTGCAAATGAAGCTTCACGAATGCCGTTGGGAACCGATCTGATTGCTTCGCGTGTAGCAATAATTATTACCGGCATAATCAGCAAACTCATTGTGAGTGAGCCGGCGAGTAAACTTCTGTCAAGTGAAAACCATCGTACAAATAATCCCAAACCAAGCAAGCCATAAACAATGGAAGGAACGCCTGCAAGATTTGCGATGTTAATTTCAATTATTCTTCCCAATAAATTTTTCTTTGAATATTCTTCAAGATAAACTGCTGCGCCTATGCCAATGGGAACTGCAATCGCGGCGGTTAAAATCACCATGTACAATGTTCCAACAAGTCCGGCGATAATACCTGCCTGTTCCGCGTGGCGCGAAGTATAACTTGTGAGAAATTGAATGTTGATTCTTGAAAGTCCATCTTTTAAAACATTGAAAAGCAAAAGCAACAACACGAATAAAGCAAACAGCAATCCCATAATGGCGATTACCTGAAAAGCAATATTCTTTGCTCTCTGTTTAGCTGCGTGAAGTTCGAAATGGTTCATTTAATTAGTTATGAGTTTTGGGTTTTGGGTTCATTGCATTTAATTTCAATATTTCTTTTTCATCATTCTTATTTTAGTTTGATTCAAATTTCTCTTCTCGCTTTGCGAAACGCAAAACTCATAAATCAAAACTCACTACTCTTTAATCTCCTCCTACTGCTAAAAATCTTTTTCTTATTTTGAAACTTATAAAATTTAAAAAGAATGTAAAAATGAAAAGCGCAATTGCAACAGCGAAAATGGTATTGTAAGAAAGTGTTCCGTAGGGCGTATCGCCTTTGCTCACTTGCACGATGTAAGCCGTCATTGTTGAAACCGGTTCGAGCGGATTAAAAGTTAGCTGAGGTAATTGCCCTGCTGCAATTGCAACAATCATTGTTTCACCTATCGCTCTTGAAAATGCGAGAATGATTGAAGCAATGATTCCCGAAAGTGCCGATGGAAAAATAATTGATAATGATACCTGAAGTTTTGAAGCACCCAATGCAAACCCTCCCTCACGCATGCTTTTGGGCACTGCTCGCAGTGCATCTTCGCTCAAAGAAGTTACCAATGGAAGAATCATTATGCCCATTACAATTCCCGGGGAAAGTGCATTGAAGCCACCCATTCCCGGAAAGATTTTTTGCAGAAACGGAGTAACAGTTAATAAAGCGAAATATCCATATACAATTGTTGGTATTCCAGCGAGCACCTCTAAAAATGGTTTAACTGCCTTGCGCAAAATTGATGGTGCATATTCACTAAGGTAAATTGCAATCATTAATCCTAAAGGA
>JAJAYG010000509.1 GCA_026786335.1 Chitinophagales bacterium
ATTTTACGATGGAGGGAAACTGAAAAGTGATGTAGACATTTTATTGAAGGCCGAACAAATGCTGAAAGAAGGTGCAGCAATTCTCGATGTTGGCGGAATGTCGAGTAAACCAAATGCTGCGATGATTTCGGAAGAAGACGAACTGTATCGCGTGATTGCTCCTATCAAACTCATGCATCAAAAATTTCCTGAAGCAATTATTTCAGTTGATACTTTTAGAAGTAAAGTTGCAGTAGAAGCAGTAAACGCCGGTGCAAGTATCATCAATGATATTTCGGCAGGAAGATTTGATGAAAACTTTTTACCTACAGTTGCAAAACTAAAAACGCCTTACATACTCATGCACATGCAAGGCACACCGCAAACGATGCAGCAAGCACCCGTATATGAGGATGCTGTTAAAGAAGTTTTTGATTTTTTGCAACACAAAATATTTGAGTTGCAACAACTCGGCATTCACGACATCGTGATTGATCCCGGTTTTGGATTTGGGAAAACAGTAGAGCATAATTTTCAATTGCTCCAACACCTCGATGTATTTAAAACTTTGGGATTACCGATTCTTGCCGGGCTGTCGAGAAAATCAATGATCTGCAAAGTGCTCAAGGTAAACCCCGATAAAGCATTGAACGGAACCACCGCTCTTAATGCAGTGGCTTTAATGAAAGGCGCAAAAATTTTGCGGGTGCATGATGTTAAGGAGGCGAAGGAAACGATTTCTTTGATAAGCAGATGTGATGATTAGCAAATGTGCAAATGCAAACACGGGCAAAACAATTATCACATTTTCACATCATCGCACTTTCAAATTTGCAAATTAAATTATGAACGTGCCGAAGCAGTATCGCTCTTCGCTTTCTCTTGCAACTCTTGCAAAATTTGTTCGGGTGATTTACCGAGATTCTCCAATTCAGATTTTACATCACTCGTCATCTTGGCATCAACAGCCGAATATTTATCGAGGTACAATTGATATTTTTCTTTCGCTTTATCTAATTGATTTAAAACATTGGCGTACAAAAATCCTTCGAGAAAAACAGCTTTGACTGCTTGTTTCGAATCGGGGTATTCCTTTGCAACGCGGTCGAGCGTAACAATTGTTTTATCCATTTGTTGCTGCTTCTGGTAGAGTAAACTCAGTTCAAATAAATAAGCAGGTGATAAAGTATCCTTCGGGTTTTCCTTCACAAATTTTTCAATGGCAATGGTTACACTGTCAATTACCAATGAATCGGGTTTGCCATGTGCAATGTTTTCATTGGTAATTTTTAGTTGCCTGTCAATTTGCTTTGCTAATTTACTGCTTGATGAGGTGCAACTAAAAAGTGCTGCCATGCAAAAAAGAAGAAGGATGTTTTTCATTTCAATAAAATTTTCGTGCAAACTTATATGAATTTGGGTTGGTGTTCAAGAAGAATACAAATTGTAAATAATAGATTTGCTGAATGGGGGAATTTTTTTCATTTCCCAAAAAACAAATTGCAACCAATGCGTTCCACTGTTCAATTGATTTTAGTTTCAGTTATCTTCTTTCATTTCATTTCACCTTCCTATGCTCAGGTATATGAAAAAAGATTTGCTACCAACGCAGATGCAGTGAAAGACACTGCTTTAAAAATCAAGAAATCAACTTCCTGCAACAGGCCCTCCTCTTACCTGCCCGATTCATTGCATCCTGAGTTTACTCCCCTAAGGTATGTACGCATCAGCATTCATGTAATGCAGGATGGTAAGGGTGCAAATAATTTTGCGGGTGAAGAAGGGAAAAAATACATTCATCAAATGGTTGATGCTGCAAATGCAGTGATGGAAAAAAATTCAAAAATGTTTTTGCCGGCAGGAAATAATACAGCCGTGTTAAGAGTGCCTTTTAAATATGTACTAACCGGTGATCCAAAAAACCCTGATGATGATGGAATTTATTTTCATCGCGACGACAGTTTGTTTTGTATGAATAAAAAAGCAACAGGCAAGCAACTGAACAATGTTTACGATCGCAGGCCTTATGAGCAATATGGTTTTAGAAAAGATACTGTGATCAATATTTTTCTTTTGGAACACTGCCCGGATAGTATTAAAAGCAAAACATACAAAGCAAGTAATGATGGAATCGGCAATGGCGCGTGGGCAAAATTGGTTGGTTGCTATCATCTCTGGAAATTTCCGGTGGTATATGAAGATGGCACTTCATACCCGCTTGAATCGTGGGCTGCGGCAGGTTTATTCAATCACGAGCTCGGTCATTGTTTAGGAATTCAACATACCTGGAATCAGGATGACGGATGCGATGATACACCTAACAATCCGGGATGCTGGAACTTTGGTTCACCCGGTGGTTGCACTGAAGTTTCAAACAATGTGATGGATTATAATGCATACAAAAATGCTTATTCCCCCTGCCAGATTTCAAAAATGTGTTTGCAGAGTTACAATGATAAACAGGCAAGAAAATTTTTAGTGAACGATTGGTGCACCTTCGATGAATCAAAATCAATGATCATTCAAAGCGGAGAAACAATTGAATGGTTTGGCTCAATGGATGTGTTTGGAAATTTGATTGTAGCAAACAATGCAACACTGATTGCACATTGTACAGTATCTATTCCGCCGGGAGGCAAAATAATTCTGATGCCGAAAGCAACTTTAATTCTTGATGGTTGCACCATTACATCAAGGTGTGCTCAGCCGTTTGAAGTAATTGAAATCAATACAAGAAAGAAAACAAGCCCGGTAATCATTTTAAAGAATGCACCCAAGATTACCAACGTGGTAAATGCTTTTTGAGAAACCAGAAATGGGTTTATGAATTAGGAATTGAGAATTAGAAATTAGGAATTAAACTTTACATTCACTTTTGATTAAATAAAGAAACAAGCGACAATAAAATGGCAAAACAAATTGTAGCAGGCATTGACATTGGAGGAACAAATACCAAATACGGATTGGTGGATGAGGACGGAAAAATTCTTTTACGAGGAAGTGTTCCAACAAAAAAATATGAGAAAGCCGATGAATTTGTAAAAGCACTTTCAGAAATAATTATTACGGAAGCTAAGAAGATTCCTGTGCCATTGGATGGCATTGGAATTGGCTCGCCCAATGGAAATTATTACACCGGCAATATTGAATTTGCGCCAAATCTTTTGTGGAAAGGAATAGTGCCGCTTGCAAAATTATTTACCGAAGCAGCAGGTGTTCCTGTAG
>JAJAYG010000510.1 GCA_026786335.1 Chitinophagales bacterium
TAGCCCGCTAATTGAAACTGATTGTTGTTCAATTTAGATATGCTGCCTATGAAATCGGAATTGGAGCCGCCATATACTGTAGTCCAGATAATATTCCCGCTATCGTCAATTCTCGCTGCCCAAACATCGTTGTCAAAGTTTCCTCCGTAACGAAATGGAATATCACCGCCGGGAAGCGAATTGGTTAACCCCAAAATAATAAAAGACTGATTACCCGCTTCAACAATTCCCAAAGGCGCATCACTGCTGGTTCCACCATAACAATGTTGCCATTGGATGGCTCCCATGGAATCAACTTTTACCACCCAAATATCATCGCCACCATGATTGCCGCTTACATCACCGTCATTAGAAAAAGTTTTGGTAATAAAAATGTATCCAAGATCGGCAGTGGGCAATATGGCATCTCCTGCACCAAAACCCTCATCGTTACTTCCACCGTAACACTTTTGCCACAGAATATCACCCGCGGTATTTATTTTAGTAATTAATATATCCCCTAACCCTTTTAAAGGACAGTTAACAACCGTGTCGTCAAAATAAATTCTTCCTAATACAATAAAATTACCATCGGCAGTTGGTTTTATATCCCAGTTGATAGTAGAATTGCCAAATGATTTTGTCCATGCAATTGTTGGAGTTTGTGCTGAAATTTGAAATGCAAAAAAATATGGGAAGAAAAAAACAAGGCAGAAATTTTTCATCGCAGAAATTTTTCATGAGCTAAATTTATTGCACCTCAATCGCTCTCTCGCTTTCAAACCTACAATCTATTTTGCTAATAGCAATAATCTTTTTTAAATATTGAAGATGCGTACAATCTAAAAATAAGAATACGCTACGCCGGCCATCAAAGCCAAACATACCAACACAGGAGCTTTTATACTGGTGAAGTACAACAGAAGAAAAGTTACGATCACCACGAAGATATTGATGAAATGAAATTCAATATTGGTGTAAAGAATAACCGCCGCCGAAAGAATTAAACCCACCGCCGCAGCATTCACACCCTCCAAAGCTCTTCGAACAAAAAAATAATTTTTTACAAAACTCCAGATGGGGTAAATAAAAAATGCAAGCAAAGCACCGGGTAAAAAAATTGCAACTGTTCCAATTATACTTCCCAGCAATTCACCCGATGCTCCATGCTCCTTCATTGCCATTCCGCCTGCATAAGTTGCAAACGCAAATGAAGGCCCGGGTAATGCCTGACTCAATGCAAGGCCGCTCAAAAATTCATTGGGTGTTAAATACGCTCTGTGTTTTACAAACTGCTCAAACATCATGGGAACTAACACGCTTCCGCCACCAAATGTGATGGTACCGAAACGAAAAAAGTTTTCGAATAAAATAAACGGGCGCTCTTTAGTGAGTAATGCAAGAACACCTGCCAAGATAAGTAGCAACACCAGCAACCCGATGCTGAAATAAGAATTCTCCCAAGGAATTTTTTCCTGTTCATCGTTTACAATTGTTTTTTCTTTATTGGTAAAATTGGTAACAATTGCAGCACCTACTATTAAAAGCGGAAACATCCATGGCGTGGTAAAACTTGCAGCGATCAACAGCGAAAGCATCATGATCATGAGTGAAGTATTGTTGTTAACTACTTTAATCGCCAATGTAAAACCCGAGTAGGCGATAATGCCGATTGCCATTGGTTGCACAAAAATTAAAAAATCGGTTGACTGATTCGTCATTGCAAAACTCGAGAAGAGCATTACGAGCGCAGTCATAATTGCACAGGCAGGCAGTATCCAAATCAGCAGCGCAAGAATAGCCATGAGTGTGTTCCACTTTTTTTGCGTGAGCACAATTATGGTTTGAGTTGAAGCCGGACCGGGAAGCAATTGGCAGAGTGCATTTACTTCAAGCAACTCCTCTTCGGTAAAATAATTTCGCTTCTTCACCAATATGTTATGCATTAAAGCAAGGTGTGCCTGCGGGCCGCCAAAACTGGTGATGGCAAGCACAAAAATATCTTTTAGGTAGATGAGGGCGCGGGGCTTCACGCAATAAACATAAGCACTTCATTTTTATAAATCTAAACGCAATCTGCACATACATTTGTGTGTGGAGCTGCTTGAAATTATTTTTTTGGGAAGGAAGAAGAAAACTTAAATGATGAAATTTTATCGCTGCAACATTCGCTTACGAGCGCAAGGTTAATTTTATTTCTCACTTTCAAATCGTCGGCGATTTCGCAACTTCAGATTTATTTTCTTCAACTACGGGATCAATTTTCTTGCTGGTGAATCGCTCAAGATGCCGCAGTGCCCACAGTGAAATCACCAGCCAAATAAACCCGATTGAAAATCCTGCAGCCACATCGCTTGCATAATGAACCCGCAAATAAATGCGGCTGAAACCAATGAGGAGAATAAAGATAAGGAGTGCAGTAATTGTAATCCATTTGATGTAAGGATTTTTTATACGCTCCCATACAATGTAAGCGATCAATCCATAAAAGGTCATGCTCGTTAATGAGTGACCGCTGGGGAAACTCAATCCGCTCGCAGCATCAAGCAAAGGAATGAGCGGACGCGGGCGATTGAATAAAG
This sequence comes from Chitinophagales bacterium, assembly GCA_026786335.1. Classification (GTDB taxonomy): domain Bacteria; phylum Bacteroidota; class Bacteroidia; order Chitinophagales; family UBA10324; genus JAJAYG01. The sequence goes on from JAJAYG010000510.1 coordinate 2,562, forward strand.
TTTTTAAACCTATCATGAGCGATAGGCTTGTGATGCTGATCACCGGAATTTTTATCGAGTACCACCTGTGTTTTTGAATGAAGGCAAACCATATAATCAACAAAATATTTGCAGGAAATAAAAATGTTGCTGTACCAAAGAAGGTGATGGACTGCATCATGCTGTTATTTAATGGTGTCACGTACTGACTTAGAAAATTAAATACCCGCAGGTCAAAAACATCAGTACGCTGAAGAAAAATTCGGTCAACAATAAAAATGAAAATCACAAATGAAAGCACAAACAATAATGCAATCATAATCACCTCAACAGAAAGCAGCAACAATGCTGCGTAGGTTTTTTTAACGTGATGATGAATAAATTTTATCATTAATATTTTTCTTGAAGAAAGAGTAAGATGAATTAGTTATGAAAATTTAAAAAAATATTTGGCAACACAAAGGAAGAATATAATTTCTAATTAGCTTTCAATTTCATATTCATAAATTTCGAGAAGGCGACCGCTTACTTTGCTTTCAAATTGGCCAATAACCTTACCTCCCATTTTCTCATAAAATCTTTTGCATTTGGTTCAGCCATCAGCGCAACTTTCTGATGGCCTTCTGCTTTCAGATAGTCAAGAATATTTCTAAAAATAAGTTTGCCGTAACCCATTCTTGTTTTATCGGGCATAAGCCAAAGATGATCAATTTCCAATTTTTCATTTGCAGTTGTTTTAATTACGAAGAAGCCAATAAAAATATTTTCGGCAAACACTTTTACCACTTTATTCCTAAGCAGATATTCCTCACTTATTTCTAAATCGGGTTTCCACAAATTCATTAATTCATTTGAATAGCCCCACATTTGTTTTGAAATAAATGCTGTCTCGGTAAGTAGGCCTGAGTCAGAAGGAACAGCTTCTATGTATGTTAGTTCACAATTCAATTTTTCGAAGGTGAAGCAAGATTCAGCATAACACTTGTTCAAAGAATCCCCCAATTTGTTTTTCGGGATTTACGAAATGAATTTCTAAAATCCAATGTCTTTGATTTCCGTTAGCATCCGGCAAAAACATATCGTTAGGATTTTCGGGGTGAACATAAAGGCCAAAGTTTTTCGGCTCTAATCTTTCGTGAGGGAAATGCCCGATAAGATGACCTGCTAATTGACCGCCATAGCTGTAACCATATTTTTTTGTTACAGTCATTATGTGCTCATAAAATTCGGCACCTGTTAATTTTGTTTGCTTGCTAAACCATTCCTTTGTTTCATACCAGGCGGTTTCAATATCCTTCTTTAATTTCAGTTTGTAAGGGTTGTTGCCTATTACATAAGTTCTTCCAAAGTCGGCTTCCCAATCTTCGAACACGGGTCCGAAATCAAGAAATAAAATATCGTCTTTTTGGATAATTAAATCGGGTGGGTTGTCATCATAAGGTCTCAATGTATTTGTTCCTGCTCTCACAATTCTTTTGTGCCAATATTTTTCTATCCCAAAAAGTTCAAATGCCAAATCGTAAACTTCAGTATTAAGCTGCTGCTCCGATTTTTCTGCCACAACCAGTTTACGGTTTTCAATTTCCTGAAATAACTGAAGTGCTTTTGCTTCAGCTTCCATTAATTTTTCAATTGTTGATGTCATAGATAAGTTTATTCATGTTCATTATCTCATGCTAACTACTGGTGTAAAACTTCTGCTGGTCTTTTCGCAATAAACTTAAGAACCTTGTTGTTAATTGTGCAAAAGGAATTTGCACAGAGTGAATTGAATTCATTTATAAAATTCTCCAATGTGCCAAAGAATTCCTGATGGGTCGTGTATAAAACATTCTTTGCCCCAATCATTTTCCTTAACCGGAATAATTCTTACATTTTTATATTTCGTAGTAAGGTCTAAAGCCACAAGCTCTTTCCAAAATTGATTCACGTTTTCGACTTCTAAAAAAATCATGGTATTATCAACCCAATCTTTAACGTAAGCATCTTGTAAGTAAAACGCTAACTGCTCTGTTTTGAAAACTGAAAGATTGTAACTCAAAATATTTTCCTGAAAACCAAGGTCGCGATAAAAACTTCTTGAGAGTTCAAAATCTTTTGCTCCTATGAATGGCCGAATGGATTTTGCTTGATGTTGCATTTTTTCTTTTTGAGTTTATTTATTTTACTAAAAAGTACAAGCTTGATTCGAGTGCATTTGTAGTATAGATTTGTGTTGAGCCCCCGCTTTTTCAGCGGAGGTTTGCCTTGCTTTATTGCTTTACACAAATGCTCACGAGTTGACGACGCCAACTGGTAATTAAATAACTGCTTTTGGAATTAAGCAATAATCTTCTTACGAGGTATTGTCGTTGTCCGTGATTGTTTTCTTTTCCTTTGTTCCTTACGCAACTTGATAAAAGCACTAAACTCTTTTAACTCCTCGACTGTCCATGGTTTGTCAAGAACAGTGAAGTCAACATTTTTTGGTTCTCTGATTAGTCCCATTTTGTTTATGATTTTGATTGTTCATTCCTATCGGGTAAAGTATTGATTAATTAATCTGTTTGCTGCTAGAGTTTCAATCATCATTTTTGTTCCACGAAAATGAGTTGCATAAAGTGTTTCTTGATAGTGATTGACTAAAACAGTTTTAGCGTCAAACGCAAGATAACTTTCATACCCTTTGGCAAATGAAAGTTTGCAAGCAAACGCAGCTAAGTTGCCTGGCACTCCTGCATAAATTTTTGTCTTGCCCTTATTAAACTTTACACTTTCAATTAAGTGCATGTAAATATGGTCGCCCTTGTCACTCAAGCTTATTAGCCCTTGAATGATTTTAGGATTGTCTTTGATAACAAGTTTGTAAACTTCTCGGTCAGTAAGTTTTATTTGTCCTTGCCAATTAAACTGCCAATCTGCTTTGTTGATTTTCTTGGTATCCTTGCTGGAAAGTTGAATAACATCAGTGTCAAAGATGTCGCCCGAAACTACATTTTCAATTGAGTTCGTGAGCTTGTCAATCTCAATGTCAACTAATATTTTCTTCTCTTTAATCACATATCAAAGATACGAAATGTCTGTCAAAAAAACTGTTGATTAAATACACAAATGTTTCAAGTTAGCACTGTCCCAATAGGTGTTATCAATCCAATCTTTAACTTAAGCATCTTGTAAGTAAAA
>JAJAYG010000511.1 GCA_026786335.1 Chitinophagales bacterium
AATCCAATGACCGTTCAGGCAAACTATGACTATGTAAATGAACGCCTGAACTTTGGGAACATGATTGATTACATGATCATAAATACTTATGTGGTGAATTGCGATTGGGTGAATTGGAATACAGAATGGTGGCGCGGAAGAAATCCTGCTGGAGGACGAACAAAATGGGCTTTCACATTTTGGGATGAAGACAATATATTGGGACTTTCACAAAACTACTCTGGCTGGCCAACTACTTCTGCTAATGCAGGGCCTTGCGATTTAAATTCTCAGTTCAGTAATGCCGGCCCCGATATGGGATCATTGGATATGCTTGGATGGCTAATGGAAAATGCTGATTTTAAAAATCTTTACATCAATCGTTATGCAGATCTAATGAATACAACTTTAAGCTGCGATACCATGATGGCTTTGTACGATGAGTTTGTAAATATTTTAACCCCCGAAATGCCGGCACAAATTGCCCGATGGGGCGGAAGCATGACCGGATGGGAAACCAATCATGCAAAGCTGGCAACATTTATAAATGATCGTTGTATTAAAATTGATTCGCTGCTTAACGACTGTTACGATGTAGTAGGCCCTTATGATATTACTGTTTCAGTTAGCCCTCCGCTTGCGGGAACTGTAAAGGTTAGCTCAATCAATATTGCAAATTATCCATGGACCGGTACTTACTTTGGCAATGTTGATTTAAATTTTAAAGGAACTGTTACACCGGGTAACAACATGCAGTTTGATCATTGGGAAGTGAATAACAATGTTGTTAATCCAAACATCAATTCCGACTCAATGACAATTAATTTGCAGGCAGATGACAATGTGGTAGCTGTTTTTAAAAATGTTTTACCCGAATTTGCATTGACAATAAATGTGGTTCCAACGAATACAGGAACTGTTACCATTGAAACAACTACACCAGGAACTTATCCTTATTCATCAGCTTATTTAAGTGGTGATGAAATTAATCTCTCGGCACACCCCGATGGTGATTATGTATTTGATTATTGGGAACTGAATAATCACTTTGTAAATCCGAATTCAACAACACCCGATGTGTATTTCACACTCTATACTTTTGATGTAATCACTGCGCACTTTAAACCTTACACCGGAATTACTTCGCCTAACATTACTTCACTTCAAGTTTATCCAACACTTACACAAGATAAATTTAACATCGCTTATGAACTTACTGATAATGCCGATCTCAACATAAACGTGTATTCTTTAGCAGGGCAATTAATTAAAGACCTTACAGATATTGATCCATCTTTAAAACAACAAGGAAAACATGAGTCAACAGTATCAATGAAGGAAGATGATCTTGCGCCCGGAATTTATTTTCTGCAGTTTGATCAGCCGGGTTACATCAGAACTTTCAAGATCGTAATGCTTCCGCACTAATGGGAGAATTAGTTTTCCCTTCTTGGAATAAAATTATTATGAGCATTAACACTACAACTAATTAGACAATTAGTACACTCAAAACATGAAAAAAGATTTGGAACATCAATTACAAAATATTTTAACATGAAAATTTTATTCGCATTTCTCCTCATCGTTTTCCAGTTTGATTTTAATTTTTCTTTCGGGCAAGCCGGTAAACTCGATTTATCTTTTGGTTTAAATGGCAAAGTGATTACTGACATTAATAATGGCAGTGATGAAGGAGCTCAAGATGTGGCAATACAAGCAGATGGAAAAATTGTGGTCGTAGGTTGGACATATAAGTTAGATACCGGTAAATTTGCAATAGCAAGATATAATACTGACGGATCACCTGATTCATCTTTTGGTACAAATGGAATTGTGATTTCAGCAATTGCCTTTGGTACTTTGGGAGCCAATGCAGTCGCAATTCAAAAAGATGATAAGATATTAGTAGCGGGCAGTGCGGATATTGATCCTGGAATAAACAATACATTTGAATTCGCAGTTACAAGATACCTTACTGATGGTAAGATTGATTCTTCTTTTGGAATAAATGGTTTGTTGTTAATAATAAACGTTAGTGGGAATTCAGGAGTCTGCTTTTCCATTGCGATACAACCCGATGATAAAATTGTTTTAGCAGGATCTAATTTTACCATTGTAAGATTAAATCCTGATGGAAGTTTTGATGATTCATTTGGTATCGAAGGCGAAACGATAGATCTCAATCTTCCAGCTTCTGCTTTTTCTGTTGTTGTACAACCCGATGGAAAAATTGTTGCAGGTGGTACCATACATGACACTATCAAGATGGAAGATCACGTTGTAATTGTAAGATATAATGCAGATGGAAGCATTGATAACTCATTTGGAATAAACGGAATTTCAATTGCTGAATTTAAAGCTGAAGGCGACGGCAAGTTAGCGCTTCAACTTGATGAGAAAATTCTGGCTGCCAATGCATCATGGAATGCAACTACTGCTACTGCTGATTTTGCAGTGCTGCGCTACAATGTGAATGGTACACCTGATAGTTCTTTTGGTACCAATGGATTGGTAACAACAGCGAGCGGTATTGAAGCAGTAGCCACTTCAATATTGGTGCAGCCCGATCAAAAAATTGTGGTTGCAGGCGAATCGGAATTTGGTATTAAGCGTGCGTTTGAAATAATGCGGTATCAGGTAAATGGAAATCTTGACAGCACATTTGGTACAGCAGGTAAAACGAAAACGGATGTAGGAACTTATGAAGATTATGGCAATGCAATAGCGATGCAATCAAATGGCGAAATAGTAATGGTTGGTATCACATCAAGCGACTTTGGGATAGTAAGATATATGAATGACCTGAACGTAGGTTTTGAAAATGTGAAACCGGATGAAATGAATTTTCTTGTGTATCCTATTCCCTCCACCGGAAGCTTCATTATTGAAATGAATACAGAAAGAGGGGATGAAGTTTCTATCAATATTTTGAACGCTTATGGACAAAATGTTTTTTCGTCATCATATCCCTCTTTCATTGGCACTGCAACTTTCAAAAAAGAAATTGATTTGAATAAACTGAGTAATGGAATTTATTTCATTAGTATTCAAACAGAAAAAATTTCATTACAAAAGAAAATTATTATTTCCCGATAAACGCAACCACTTTAATTGAATCAAAAAAAATCTTTCATTTTTTTTTCTCACCTTAAAAATCCATAATGATGAAAAAAAAATTTACAAAATTGAATGCTCCAAGATTCCAACTCTTTAGTGCTGTTTTTCTTCTTCGCTGTGCATTACTATTATTTTCATCTCTGTTCTTTACCCAGCTCAATGCTCAAGTTACTACTCAAGATGTTGACATGACTTGGGGTTGGTATTGGAAAGGCACCACAACTAATTTTGATTATGCCCAGCAAGATCTCGTTGATCAAATTATTTACGATGACGGAATTTATTTTGTTGGGCGAACTGCAGCAGCCACAAGCACCGCAACTTTTGCTAATTGCACAGGCAACAATATACTCATGGGAGACAGTGGTGATGCTTACCTTGGGCATAGAGACCTATGCGGAAATTCATGGACAAGTTATTTTGGATTTTCTACAGCAAAAGAATATGCCTATTGCATTGCTGAAGACAAAGTATCAACAAAGACGTTTGTATATACCGCAGGCGAAATCAATTACACATTGACTCCTCTTCCATTTGCTGCGAAAGCTTGTGTGGGTAGTTGCACTACTATCTATCAGGCAAATCGAAAGGACGGATATGATGGCTACATTGCAAAGTATGATGCGAATGGAAAACTGATGCGGTGGACATACTTTGGAGGGAACGGATTAGATCAAATTTTAGGAATCGTTGTTGACCCTGTAACACATGATGTATTTGTTACTGGCTATACTGAGAGTACTAATTTGGGAACCACAGCCGGTGGAGGCAGCACTAAATGGCAAACTGCTTTCGATAGCACTTCGAACGGCACAGGTGATATTTTCATTGCGCAATTTGATTCATGCCTTAATACACTAAAGTTTTTTTCTTACTATGGTTTAGATGGCTATCAGGATCGCCCGCATGGTTTAGGAATTTATACAAAAGGAGCTGATAGATATTTGGTACTTGGCGGTAACACTGAAAGCCCATCAAATCAAGTAGTAAAATTCGCTATTGGAACTTCTGTTTATGATAATCAGTATGGAACAAACGGAACCAATGGAGGCACAGATGGATTTGTAATGAAGTGGAATAAAATGACTCAGCTTACTCTTGGACCTAAATGGTGTACTTATTTTGGCGGAACTTCTGATGAGCATGGAAGAGATATATTGATTATTCCAGATGGCAGTATTTATTTTGTTGGATTCACAGGCAGCGATTCCACAAATGTTGCTGGAAAATTTCACGCCACTTCTGATGAACTGCAAAAGAGTTACAAAGGCGGGGGTGCTGATGGATTTATTGCAAAGTTTGATACTGGTGGTACTCAATTAAAATCATTTACCTTTTTTGGAGGCACCGGTAAAGATTATATTAAGAGCATTAATCTTTTTCATTCAAATCCAACTGCTAATAATAATGCGGATTCAATTGCAATTGCAGGGCTAACCACAAGTGATGAAAATGGAATTTTCCCTTTATCTTCAAATGCCAATAAAATTAAAAGTACCTTGGCAATTAATGATAAAGATGCTTTCTTCTCTGTAATTACAGGAACAGGATCTTCACAAGTAGCAAGTTTTTCATCTTATGTGGGGGGGGCAGCCAATAAAGATGATCTTACAACTGCGCAAAAAAGTTATGGTCCTTCAATTGCCTTGGGTCCTAATGGTGTCGAGTATATTGCTTTCTCAACATTAAGCAGTGATGTTAAAACGAAATCCCAAGTAAATTTTCAAACTGGTTCGTTCGCTGGTGGTTACGATGCTTACATTGGTACAATCTATCCATTCGTAGAACATTGGGCAACACCTTGTCCTACTTGTAATCCTTGCAGGATAGATGGCAGTGAAAATTCTTACGATTATCAATTGGAATTTTACCCGGTACCTTTTAATAACGAAGTTAGTTTGAGAATTAATGCTCAACAAGAACAAGAAGCAATGCTTAGGATTTACAACTCCATGGGTCAGGAAATTCTAAGACAAAAGATTTCAGTTGTTGAAGGCACCAATGTTACAGTACTCAATTTTCAAGATCAGCCATCAGGAATTTATTTTTGCAGAATTGAAATTGACAACAGGATTGAAACAGCAAAAATTATTAAGGAGTAACTTGAGGGCAGTTCCTAAAAAAAAGAAAACTTGAAAGATGATGAATCATCGGATTAGCATTATTGTGGGGGCAACATTGTTTCTTTTTTCCTTTCAACAAAAATCATTTTCACAAAATTTAATTGGCGGCATCATCAACAATTACTGGCCTGTAATTTCTGTTGATGTTTGTAATAACCGCGTTGCCTTACCCATTCTACCTGTTGGAATTAATATAGGTGATAAAATGCTTTTGATGCAAATGCAAGGCGCAAGCATTGACACTACTGATACAGGAATCTACGGCACTGTAACCAACTACAACAA
>JAJAYG010000512.1 GCA_026786335.1 Chitinophagales bacterium
CATAGGAAATAGCATCATGAGTAATATGTTTTGCGGAAGGAAATTCTGTTATAAAATCTGCAATCAACTGTTTGGTTGATGGACTCATTATTGTTGAAGAAAGAATTCTGATGTTACCATTCTTACCTTTAATCTCATTCAATTTATTTCTAACTTCTGCATCAACAGCGCTTACATCTGCTTTGTCAACTTTCTTTCCGCCTACGGTTACATTCTGCGGACGAGTCATATCATAGAGCGAAAGCACTGAAGCTTGTGCGCGACCACTGGTTCCTCCAAATAAAAATCTGTTAGGTGAATCATCAGCAATGTGCTTTGTAGTGCTTGGCTCAATTTTAATGGGTCTGCCATCACGAACCTTTACCAATACAGGGCAGAAATCATTTCCGTCAATAAAAGTAGATGCATAATAATTTGCAAGTCCGGGAACAATTTCCTCTGGTTTAATTACATAGGGGATTGCCTTTTTAATCGGGATGCGGCAACTTGCTGCAAGCGTTGCAGCAGAAACACTAAAGCCAAGCATCTTTAAAAAATCACGACGGCTTTGTGATTTACTAACCAAGTGCGAACTAAATATTTCTTCCACCGGTAATTCTTCCGAAAATTCCTTATCTCTTTGTTCAAGAAATGCAGGATCTGCATTAAGTTCTTCTAATCCTTTCCAATAATTTTTTGGTTCCATTCACTGATTTATTTACAAACAATCAATAGTGACATTTTTGACATTCTGTTCCGCCCATCATTGCTTCTGTTACATCTAATTTAGCATCTGGATTAACTTTCTTCATGCTATCAAGCTTTGCATGCATTTGAGAGTACATGGTATAAAACCCATTGTCTTCAAACTGAACATTTGTTTGGCGGTGGCAATTGATGCACCATCCCATTGACAAACTTGAAAATTGATATACCTCCTCCATTTCCTGAATCTGACCATGACAAGTTTGACATGCAACTTTACCAACCGTCACGTGCTGTGCGTGATTGAAGTAAACATGATCGGGGAGATTGTGAATCTTAGTCCATTCAATTGGCTTATTATTATTGTAGTACTCAAGAAGTTTCGCTATCTGTGCAGTACCTGCATCAGATTGACCTGCCTGAACTCCTTTATGACAATTCATACAAGTATTAACAGTAGGAATACCTGCAACTTTACTTTTTTCAGCACTGGAATGGCAGTACAAACAATTAATTTGATTAATGCCAGCGTGTAGCTGATGAGAAAACTGAATTGGTTGTTCGGGCTGATAATTTTTTGAGTGGCCAAGTCGCATTGCGCTATCGCTAATAGTCCAGCCAAAAATGAAAACCAAAATAAAACCATACAACATATATGCTTGCCAGCTTCTCAATCTTTTTCCCCAAGGAATTTGAGTTGGCAAGGATTCTCCTTCTTTTTCAAGAGATAATCTTTTAAGTAGATTGTTTGTTCTAATAAGTATGAATGCAACAAGAATTAATATTAAAAGAACAGCGTATAACCATATTGATGATGGTTCACCGCTGGGGTTTTTAGGATCTTTTAGACCCGGACCTACATTTACCGGAACCGGAGGATTGGCGGCATAGGCAATTATTGATTTAATTTCATCATCGGTTAATGATGTGAATTGGGGCATTTCATTCTTTCCATATTCTGTCCATATTGCAATGGCATCTTTATTACCTGATGCACGAAGGGCAGAATTATTCCTGATCCATTTAATTAGATATTCTTCAGTTCTTGCATTTACACTCGCAGTAAGCGGTGGGCCAACCATCTTACGATCTAACGCATGGCACGAAGTGCAATATTGTTTGTATAATTTCTTGCCATTTTCAATATTTACTTCTGCATTTGCATTGACAGTAATCAATGAAAGTATCAGAACTATTGATAAAGAAAATAAAACTTTATTAAGGAGCCAATTTAAAGAACGCCGGCGGAGCAATTGATACATAATAGGGCTCTGGATTTTTTTAACAAGTGCAAATTTATGTGACGAACCTTTACGTTGTTAGTGAATTGACAAAAAAATGACAGAACATTTTTGCTTGTGACACTTAAATAGAAGAATGCAGAACTTTTGTTTGACAAAAAAAATTTATCGCCGTAGAGTTATGGATCGAATTCCCCCCTTATCTCAATAGCTACTTTTTAAAAACAGTAAGTATCTTATTCCCCTCTACCTCAATTGAATAAAAGTTTTCAATATTTTTTTTGTTGAAAAGTTCGGGATGAAATCTATAGTTTGTAATAAAATATGCTGCTGAATCCCATGACACTTCCTTTATTCTTTGCCCATCCGATTGGCTGAGCCAAATCAAATTATAACCACCTGGTGAGTTTTGCCAGCAAAGCTTTATAGTCTCATCCTTATTTTCTTTTACCAACTGCGCCAGTGCTTGTCTGTAACTTAATCCCCAATAATCCAAATCAAATTTTTGTTCAACATTCTTTGACGCTATCGAGTTGAAGTAAACATTTTCAAACGGGTGGTTTTTTATTTGAAATGAAAGCACACCAATTATTTGAATGATGATCATTAAAGAAACGAAACCTCCGAATGCAATCCCGATTTTTTTAGATTGAAATGAAAAACTTCTTTCCCATAAAAACTTAAATGCAGCCACTGCAATTAAAATAAATGCCGGGTAAATGAAAAATAAATGCCGCCACTCATCATACACCGAAGATTTAAGAACGAGTATCATTATATACGGTACCAATAGCCATGCAAGAATTATTATCCAATTAATTTGGGTTTTGAAAAAAGAAGCTGAGTCTTTCAAAATCAAGGTAGTAAGTGAAAAGAAACCGATTACAAAAAATATTTGCCAGCCAATTGGAATTGTAATCGCCATCCACACAGGAATGTAATACCATGGCAATTGCTGTGGTGCAATTAACTGACCCATAAAAAGCTGCGGATCATCATAAGGGTAATGGCTCATGATTGAAAAAGCACTATTCAATCCATCTATTGGATTAGCCCAAAGCACAGGGTAAAAAACATAAGATGCAATGGGAAACAGAATTAGATAACACAATAAATATTTCAATTGCTGAGTCTTACATTTTCCATTAACTAAGCAGATCAAAAAAATTACAAAAGCAATCGCCGGAATTAGTATTCCAAGTATGCGTATTGAAAAAGCCATTCCTGTTACCAATGAAAATACTGATGCAAGTTTGAAAGATGGTTTCTCAATAAATAAAATCAACACGTAAACATTCACGATGAAAAAGATCATCAGCGGAATATCTTTGGAGTTATAAAATGAATGCGCAAATATTCGAGGTGTCAAATACAAGATGATTACTGAAAGAAAAGCGTAGCGGTTACTTTTGAATAACTTAAATGCAAGAAGAAAAAGAAAAATACTTCCTACCCAAAAAATAAAATAGTTGATGGCATGGCGCCATAAATAAATTTCCTTTAAGTCAGTCAACTTAAGAACTCTTTCAGGCAATTGCTCAACCATTTCAATAAACGGCCCGTGAAATCTGTTGATGAGATTAAATAAAGAATCATCATTGTGCAATGCATAATTCCAGGAGGCATTGCCTAATTCGCGTTGCACAGGTTCATCCCACGAAATTCCATAATCATTATAAAGAGTAATGCCGATCAACAGGGTAACAGCAAAAAAAAGCACAGCAAATATTTTGCTTCGAGCAATTGAATACAATGTCTGCGTGAAATTCATTGAGTCTTTAATACCCATGTTGCGAAAGGTAATATTGAAAAGTGATTTAAGAATTTTTAGCACACCATTTGACTATTACCTTCACCACAGAAAATAAATTAATATGAAAACAAGATTGATACACAGCAACATTTTACTTTTTTCAATTACAGTTTTGTTGAGTTGCCATGCTGCTAAAAAATATTATGAAAGCGGTGACTTTGGTGCTTCAATAGAAAGATCGGTAAGCAAACTAAAAAAAGATCCAACTGATAATGAGAGCAAAATTTATTTAGAAGCTGCTTATGATAAACTGTACCTTCAAACGATTGAGCAAATTTCATTTCTAAAAAAAGAAGGCCGTCCGGAAAATGTGCTGCCTGTTTACGATCAGTTATCGCAGCTTAAATTGTATGAGTCGATGATAAGGCCATTAACTCCAATGTATATTGAATCGAAGAAGCGATACGCACAATTTAAATTTGTTAATGATGAAGAATTTATTGCTGCCAAAAAAATTGCGGCTGAATATTTATACAACGATGCAATTAAACTTCTTGCAAACAATAACAGAATGGATGCAAGGCAGGCTTATGCTTCGCTCGAAGATCTTAACTGCATTTACCCTCAGTATAAAGATGCCGATTTAAAAATGAATGAGGCATTGGATAATGGAACCAATCAGGTGAATTTACAAATTGTAAATAACAGCGGCGCACCACTATTTACAGAATTGGATAAGCAGATGACTACACTATCAATTGGAGATCTTAATTCGCGGTGGGTGAATTTTAGCAATGAAAAAAATTCAAAAAAATATTTTGACTATGAAGTCGAAATGAATGTAAAGCAGATTATTGTAACACCTGATATGCTGCTGCCACCTACTACTTATATCGATAAAAAAACAATAGCTGATGGTTTTAAATATGAACTCGATTCAAAAGGCAATGTGAAAAAAGATTCTTTGGGTAATGATATTAAAACACCGAAGTATAAAGTAATCACTTGCACTGTTACTGAATTTATCCAGCAAAAATCTTCAACCATTGCCGGCACACTTGATTTTTTTAAAACAGGAAATAATTCACTCCTCTATAGTTATCCAGTTGATGTGCATGAGATTTTTGAAAACCACTATGCAACTGCTATTGGCGATTTGAAAGCTTTGAGCGCAGAGAGTGCTAAGAAAATTAAAACACTTCCTGCACCTTATCCAACAGAAATTGATATGCTATTGAAAGTAAGTGATGATTTAAAGAATACAGTTAAAGCTGCTATGAGAGATAAAACCGAATTAGTGAGAAATTGAGAATGGATTTTTAAGCTGACCATTTACTAAATCTCAATTCATATTCATTTGAGTTAAAAATATTTTCCATCTTGGATCACTCCACAGGTTTTTTAAGAACGGATCGGTTTTCATTTCTGTTAAGCCTGCATCATGTTGAATGTAAGCACGGTTCAGGTATTCAAAAGCTTTTTCCTTATCACCTCTAAATGCATATACCTGTGCTAACTGATAACCAACTTCACTTTCAAACTTCTCTTTAAAAGTTTTAAGGGTTGCATCTGCTTCCGGTTTTTTACCTGCAGCATAATAGGCAAGTGCTAATCCGAAATATCTCCAAAGTTCTTCTTTCTCTTTGTTCATTTCCTGCAAAGCCAAATCATATTTTCCCATTAATATATAAACCTCACCCAGCGATTCATGTCCATCAACTCGGTTAGGTTGAAAATCAAGCATTCTTTTGTAGGTTGCCTCAGCTTCATTGAGCTTACCTGCTTTTGTAAGGCAGTAACCAAGGTATGATAATGTTGTAACGCCAAGCGGATCAAGCTCAAGAGATTTATTATAGTAGCTGATTGCTTCATCAAGTTTCCCCATAGTCTCACGCAGCCCTCCCACATACCGCAAAACATTTGCATTGCCCGGTTCAAGTTTTAATGCCTGCTGGTATTGCACATCGGCACCGGCCCAATCCCAGTAATACAATTCTTTAATTGTTCCCATGGCAAGGTGGGCAACTGCGGGTGCATCATCAATTGAAAGTGCGTGCTCGGCGGCAGCTTTCGCTTTTGCGTATCCTATACGCGTGTCCTCATAACCATCATCTGTTTTATCGCTATAACTCAAGGCAAGTTCTGCCCACACTTGTGAATTATTAGAATCAAGCTGCAAGGCTTGAATCAAGTAACTAATTGACTTTTCATAATTTCCTTGTCCGCGTAATTGCCTGAAGTATCTTCCCTGCAAAAGAAGATTGTAAGCCTCTGTATTTTCTGTTGATCTTCTTTCGATCTGTGCTTTTTCTGAAACAGAAAGTTTTGCTTTTAAAGCAGCTGCAATTTTTTGAGCCACTTCACTTTGAATTGCAAATACTTTATCGAATCCTTTATCATATTGATCACTCCAAATTATGTGATCTGTTTTTGCATCAATCAACTGTGTATTAATTCGAACTGAATCTCCCGAGCGTTGCACACTGCCTTCGAGCAAAACAGCAACATTGAGTTCTTCTGCAATTTGTTTCGAAGTTTTTTTAGTGCCTTTGTATTGCATGATTGAGTTTCGTGAAATCACTTTGAGGTCTGCAATTTTTGTGAGGTCAGTTAAAATATCTTCTGTAATCCCGTCACTGAAATATTCATCTTTAGGATCGCCGCTCATGTTTATGAAAGGAAGAACGGCAACCGATTTTCCAATATTTGCTACCGGTGCATTGTATATTTTATAAACGGAAATAGCAACGAGCAATACAATCATTAATGCTGCAATAGAAATAAAAATATTTCTTTTATTCGAAACAACTTCTCCTTTTCCGATTAAGTTTTTCTTTGATGGAACAACCAACCCTTCTCCACTAATGGCAAAAATTTCTACCGGCGTTCTTACATTTTTAAAATTGAATTTGCCAAGCAGTACTGCACTTATATCGTTTTGATTTTCGATTTCATCATAAACTTTTCCCGAAATAAAAACTCCTCCTGCGACTGCAAAAGTCTCAACGCGTGAAGCAATGTTTACCCCATCGCCATAAATATTCTTGCCTTCAAAAACAATATCGCCTGAGTGAATTCCAATTCTTAAAGGAATCACCGGCTCTTGCAGCATGTTCTTTTGAATTTCAATTCCCGCTTTAACTGCTTCAATTGCACTCTTAAATAAACACAGCGCACCATCGCCATTAAACTGAATTACCCGTCCATTGTGATGTTTAAGTACCTCTTCTAAAGATGCTTGAAACCGCTCACTTGCAGTATGTGCTTTCGCTTCATCGCTCTGCATCATGGCTGTGTAGCCCTGAATATCGGCGAACATAATTGCTGCGAGTTGGCGTGAGGTTGACATAAATAATTCGCGGGAAGATATTTAAAATTGAAAATGTTGGTGAACAATTTCTAAGCGGCTCTTACTGCACTGCTAATTTCGCTGTTGCTTAAATTATTTTAAAGGAACTTTAAGTGCAGTTTACAAAAATTGAAAATGCAATTGCATCGCAGCATTAAAGCTTTAATTTTTTTACCACCAAAACTTTCTTAGGTTTGGTAAAGTATTAAGGGCTTATGCAGCGTATTGATAAACCTTTTCTAAAAATTGCTTGCAATGAAAAATATATTTTTCTCTCTCGTTTTCTTTGTTTTTATGCACTTCTTCGGAGCAACTGCTTCTTATGCTCAGCCAACAATCTCTTTGAGTAAAACTCTTGGCGGTGCCGGTAACGAGCGTATTAGAGATTTGATTGCCGATCATGATGGTCACCTTATGGCGCTGTGTGTTGTTGATTCTGTTGACAGAGATACGAGTTGTAATTATCATGGTGGTAACACCGATATCATGTTAGTGAAAATGGATGCCGATGGAAATATTATATGGCAAAAATGTTACGGAGGCAGTAAAGAAGAAGATGCTTATCAAATTATTCAAACGGCTGACAGCGGATTTATATTTGTTGGAATATCTTTCTCATCAGACGGTGACGTAACAGTTTATGACAGCGTATTTTATTTTATTTGGCTGGTAAAAATTGATAGCAATGGAAACATCCAGTGGCAGCAAGGACTTGATGGCGGTAAACCCTATGATTTAAACCAACTCCACAATGGCAAATATCTTCTCGCCTGTTACACCTTGAACACTACAGATGATTTTCCTGTACACTACGGCGGCGGATTTACTCAGGATGCATGGATTGTTTTTATTTCATCTGTAGGAGAAATTGATACCGCGGTGCATTATGGAGGAAGTGATGATGACTATCTAACTGAAGTACTTGAACTGCCCGGCGGCGATTTGCAACTTTTTGGTTACACTGAGTCAAATGACTACGATTTAGCCGGTACTACTGCCTATGGTAATTGGGATGGATGGATAATAAGAACCGATTCCGCTGGAGTAATCAAATGGTTAAAGAGATGGGGTGGCGGAAGTACTGATGCAATTGACGGTGCAGTACTATTACCGGATAAGGGTTTTCTTACTGCAGGATCAACCTCTTCAAATGGACCGGGTGCATTTTCAACCAATCATGGAAATTCTGACGTGTGGGTAATAAGGTTGGATTCAGTGGGCTACGTTTTAGCAAACTTTTTATTTGGTGGTACTGGTGATGAGGTACCCGGTGGAAGAAGAAGAATCCACAATGCCGGCGGTGGGCTATTTACAATAGGTGCACGTACCGACTCTTTTGTGGGAGGGGATATTGGAGTACATTACGGCTATACCGACTTTTGGTTTTTAACAATTGATACAAATGGAGTTTTGGTAAGTTCTAAAGTTTCGGGCGGAAGTTTTTATGATGATTTATACACCAATGGAATGTATAGCAAGAACATTGCAATGGAAGGGGGGATAACGGGATCAAATGATTTTGACATACAGGATTACCACGGTGGCGGTGACGGGTGGCTGATCAAGATCGAAGGATTCACTTTGGTGGGTGAGATTAAAAATAATGACAGTAACGTAACAATTTTTCCAAATCCTCTTCATGAGCAATTTATAATTACTTCGAACCTGCAGGAACAACTTAGAAATACATGGATTGATATTTATGACCTGAATGGTAAAATAGTACTCAGCAAAAAACTTCATCAAAATGTTGAAAGCATTTCCGTTCACGGATTAGCAGCGGGAACTTATCCGTTTGTGCTTCGCGATAAACAACAAAACAAAATTGCAACTGGCAAACTAATTATACAATAATATTTTTTAACCCTTAAACCAAATTCATCATGAAAAATTTTGCGCTGCTATCAATTCTTTTTTCGTTTTCATTTCAAACTTATTCCCAAAACGGAATTCCATTTCTTACCAATCAGGATAACTTCTGTATTTCTACAGGGAACTTTCAGGGTAACTGGCAACTTATAGGACCTAAAAGCTATGCCGCTCAGAATATGGGAAGAATTGATCCTGTTTGGGTTGACCCTGATGATTCAAGTCACCTTCTCGCAGCAAGTTTAAGTGGTGGTTTATTTGAAAAGCAATCAGGTACGATGACTTGGATTCCGCTTACCAATAAATTACCCGGCATTGGTGTTCATGATATTGCAGTACATAAAAATGTAAACCTGCCATCAACAATTGTTATTTCAACTGGTACAGGTATTAACGACCCCCAAAGAAGTTATGGATGGGGGTTATATTATTCAACTAATGGCGGAGTAGATTGGATATTCGATCAGGATTTTTACGACCTCGTCAACGAGGCATCGCCGAAGGTGAGCAAAGCAAAATTTATTTACGGCTCCGATGGTATGGTTGCCATAACAGGTAATAAGATATTGAAGAAAAGTTCTTTTAACAATGCATGGCAACTGCTGACTTTGCCGGCAAGTCATGATGATATAGATTTAACCGAACTTGAAATGGCACCAACAAATTCAAACTTTTTTTGGATTGCTGGAGGCGGAGCAGAGTCAGGTGTTTTATATACTGTTGATGGAGGAAACAGTTTCCATGATGTAACATCTGACCTTGCTGGTTTAACGGGTTACAATCTTTCAATGACTGCTTCTGCTGATGCCTATGTGTATTATTTTGTAAATCCGGGGGGAGGTAAGATAAATCATTACGTTTATAATTCAGATACTGAAATTTTTGGGTTAGAATCAACACAGAATCCTGGTTTTGTTGGGATAAATTTTGTAGTGTCTTCTACCAATCAAAATGCCATGTACACGGGAACAATTCCTATTTTTAAGTCAACCGATTTTGGTGCAACCTGGAATTATCCAAACGGAATAAATACCGGACATGATGATGTGCGAACCATTTCTTTATATCCTGTTTCCGGCGCTGCAGACGCTGTTTTTGTAGGCAATGATGGGGGGGTAAGTAAATCAATTGACGGAGGCGCACTATGGAAGAATTTAAATGGAACCGGATTAGCTGTAAGTCAATTTTATGGTCTAAGCGGAATAGAGGAACAACCAAATCTTTTGTTTGGTGGTGCACAGGATAATCATACTTGGCGCATAGAAAATGAAGTTCCGTCTTTTAGTTATCAGTATAATGACGGTTATGGTACAGAATCTTATAGAAAAAATACTGGTGAAATAATTCTGTTTTTGCAAAAGGGCCCAGGAAATTCATCGCATAATGCAAACTTGTATAGAAAGATTGACGGCACTTCCCCCACCTTGCCCGGCATTGATATTACACCAAATAATACCACAGATCCCGAAAAATTCAGCAAGCCACTTTATAAATCCACAATTACAGGAAGATTTTACGTGGGACAGAACGATCTATATTGGTCTGATGATGATGGCGACTCTTATTTTCCAGAAGGTTTATCAGATCCTGACCATAACAAAAATTATAATGCTGTAAGCGCATTTGATGTATCTCCTCTCAATCAGGACAGAATATATGTTGCCTACGACGCATCTGGTGATTATATTCCACCTGGAAGTACTGAAGGAAACAAACAATATAATAAACAATTTTTTTATAAAGACCCGCAATTCGGATGGCAAAACAGAACACCATCATATAACGCTAATCCAGATAAAAATAATTGCGGAGATTATCTCACTTGTTACCAACAAATAACCGGAGTTGTAAGTGATCCAAAAGATTATAATCGGGTTTGGATAACCCTAAGTGATCGTTGGAATAATTTTGAAAAAAATGCAGATGGGACATTAAAAAAATATAAAGATGGAGGCGTTTATTTTTCTAAGGATGCTGGACTAACCTGGACAGCAATGACAACTGACTTACCCAATTTCTATATCAACTGCATTGTTTATGAAAATGGTACTGA
>JAJAYG010000513.1 GCA_026786335.1 Chitinophagales bacterium
CACAGGCAGGCAAACCGCTGCTGAAACATTCCCATGTACCGGTAGTTGCACTTTGATTGGGAGTATGCTTCCATCTGTAAATCCCTGCATCGGTGCCTGCATATATTATATCATCTGTGCCTCGCTGATACACCATGGTTTCAATGGGAAAGTTTGGTAGTCCGGTGCAATTAAATGTTTGCCAAGTATCACCATTAGTATTTTCAGTTAACCAAATACTGCCACTGTGGTAGCTGCTTAAAGAAGCACCGCTATTATCCCATTCAAAACCATCGAAGGCAACCCACAGGCGGTCAAACTCAGGATCATCGGGGTCAGCGGCAATGGTGCTTATTTTATTCCAGTAGGTAGGGTAATTTTCAGGAGCGCTGCCAAGGTGGGGAGTTTTATTTTTCCATTTAATATTTGGCTCATCTGGGTCATGAATAAAAAGTTGCTTATTATAATACACTTCTAAACTTTGTGTAATTGGATTATACCACTGAAAAACCCCATTAAATGCTACCCATATTCTTTCCTCATCGTTTGGTGAAACCTCGAACGCTCGGACTGTATTGTAGTTATTGTTGAAATCGAAGGTTGTAAGCCCAGCAGGAGTATAGCCACTTGGAGAAGTTGGATCTGAATGATTAATAGAAATATAGAGATCGTTAATACCAACATAAAAATTTCCACCAATATGTTTTAGCATGGGCTTGGTATATTGCTCGGGGTCTTCAGGCTGAAGAATGGGTTTAACAGAATATTCTTTGTCGGGATCATATTGATCAACGCCATAATTAAATCGTTGAACAGAGGAATGGGGTCCTTCATTACCTGGTCCATTTTGATAGAATAAAATAACATCGTCAGGCGCAGCAGAATTCTGATAGCTTTCAGTTTCATATCCATCACCACCGAAATCTATGGTAGCATTTCCATTTTCAATTTTCCAAACCGAATTATCTTGTGTACCGCCAAATAAAAGTTCAGGTCGTTCTTCTACACCGCTAATGCCATTGAATTGAGTTACGCAAAGTCCATTGGCATTAAGATTTATCCATGTAACACCACCATCTACTGACTTGCTTACGCCGCCATCGTTACCTACATAAATAACATCTTGTGAGCCGGGGTTTGCACTTGTTTGATATAAATAGATTGACCTTACATCGGCGTGCAATGTTGACACACCACCAACTGAAGAATTTTCATAGGAATAGAATTGAGATTGTGAATTTGTACCATTGAATCCTAATCCTCCATACAATGCAGTGCCTGCAAAAAAAACTGATCCACCCGAAATCCCTCCACCGGGATAGTCTGAGATTTGAGCCCAACTGTCATTTGCGTTAGAGTATTGATAAGATTCAGTCAAATAAGTCCCATTATTATAACCACCTATTACATATCCATAGCTTGCATTATTGTCCGTTGAGAATGCATGCTTTCTTTCAGGGGAAACTCCCGGTAAGTCTGCCTTTGAATTCCAAACATTATTGGTTGCATCATATTCCCAAAAGTTCTTAAAATATTGAGTTCCGTTATAACCAGTTCCAACCATCCCTTTTGTTATTGATGCATTAAAAGCCACAGCACCAGCCCTTGCAGAAGGGAAATTTTGTTTTTGCAACCAATAATTACCATATCCATCTCCTTCGGGAATAAATTGCCAAAAGTCACTTAAGTATTGTCCGCTATGAATACCTGTTCCTACGTATGCTTTTTTATTCCAAGCATTTGGTGCAGTAAAACTTACAGCTTCTTTTCTTTCCTCACCTTGAAATGCTTTGCTTCCTGTCATTAATGTCCAGATATTTGTATTGTAATCAAACTCATAAAAATCTTTGTATTCTGTTGTTGCATCCCCACCGCATAAAACATATCCCTTACCACTAATGTCAAAACCAACTGCATAAGCACGTGGCAGTCCTGCAAAATCGGCTTTTTGCGACCATGTATCTAACGATGGATCATACTGCCAGAAATCTTTTAAATAGCCAGATGCTTCATTATAACCGGTACCTAAATAAATTTTTCCATTAAGTACAAAACCTACTGCACCTGTTCTGGGTATTCCCGGAAAAGTTGCTGCTGCTGTCCATATATCACCACCAGGTGTTCTAAAACTATGGCCGCCTGAAACAGATTTAAAAAAATTTATTTTTCCACAATACATCACACTTGGATCGGTTGGTGAAACAGCAAAAGCGTTTTCGGCAAGTTCAGTATCAACAATGTGTCTTACATCGGCATCAAGGTCATATCCATAATTACTAAATTGATAATGAAAAATATTATAAGCAGTGGGAATAAGATTTCCGTCGCCTTCAATGGCAAGAACGTATGCATCATTATTATTTGAAATTGAAATTTTCAATGAATGATTGGTGAGGTCGTCTGCTAAGATGTCTGTAGATTTATTTATGAAACTTGCACCGTTATCCAAGGTGTAATACAACCCTATGTTCGTATCATTTTCACCTTGTTCACCGCAAACCCAAAATGAAGTTGAGTTAGGCAGAAATTCAAAATCATTGAATAAGAATGGCGCATCTAAGTCTCTGTTAAAAGGTGTAATGTTTTCCCAAGTTCCCCACACAGTTGCTTTTCTCCAAATTTTATTTCCCGATATGGCAATCATTCCATCGGAACCATTTGCCATAAATTTTGCTGCCGGAACATTGGGTGGTTTATGATAAGTTGAGTAATTTTTTTCATAAAAGTCTTCATCAAAAATCCATGTGGCTCCATTATCTTCAGTATAGTAAATTCCCCATCCATATCCTGCAGTAATGTTATTGCCGTTTCCATTTAGTGCTGTGGCAATGGCAATAATGTTTTCATTAATGGTTTTATAAACGCTTATGCCAAGTACCCCAATACCGGGCAAATTATTGGTCAAGCAAACCCAATCGTTGTTAGCGGTTTTCTCAAACAGTCCTCCGCTTAAACTACCTGCAAGAATATGTTCTTGATCATTTGGGTCAACCCACAATGGATCAATTCTTCCCATTTGTTGCGTTGCCAAATTCTGCGGACAGATTGCAGACCAGTTTCCCTGAAAGC
>JAJAYG010000514.1 GCA_026786335.1 Chitinophagales bacterium
ATGGTTGCCTACTGGGATCAGCCCGAAGCTAATGTATCAATTGACACCACAGTGTTTGGAACTTTTGAAGCAAGCGGTAATGCAGGATATTCCAGCGCAATCAATTCAACAATAATTTGCTGGGGCGCAACAACTGATACAACCTGGCTCAAAGAAGAAGCAGAACCTAATTTGATTTTTCATGGAACCGCCGATCCTGTTATTCCATACACATCGGGGTACAATACCGATGGAGTTTACCTCTATGGTGGCAAATCAATTTACGATGCAGGTATTGATTATGGAATTGAAACTTACTTGCATCCGTTTTATGGAGCAGGCCATGGAGTTCCCAAAAATTCACCGCAGTTTGATACTATTTTTATGATCACAACTGATTTTATGTTCAATCACTTGCCTGCTGACATTGGCAGTTTGTGCGATGTTGCAGTTAATTCACCAATGGTTAGGTCATCGAATATGGCTTTGAAAATATATCCGAATCCGAGCTATGGAAAAGTGTTTATTGAAACTGAACTTTTAGTAATAAATCAGGCAACAATAAATCTTTATAACACTTCAGGTCAATTGATTCAAAGTTTTTCAATAGCAAATTTTGGAAAGGAAATAAGTGAACTTAATTTTTCTTCCCTTAAAAGTGGAATATATTTTCTTCAATTCATTACTGAAGAATCAACTGTTGTAAAACAACTCATTATTCAGCGACCTTAAAATCCAGTTTCATTTAATACCTTCATCGAAGATTATACTATGAGAATTGGATTAGATGCCAAACGGGCTTTTAAAAATTCATCTGGTCTTGGTAACTATAACCGCAGCGTGATTACTTCGCTTGCTAAATTTTTTCCGCAGCATCAATACCATCTCTTTACTCCTGAAACTTCGCCGCTTTTTTTGGTTGAGCAAAAAAATATTTTTATTCAAGAACCCAAAGGGATGTTAAAGTTTTTCCACTCTTACTGGAGAAGCAAAGGAATACTTAATGATCTGGTGAAAAATAAAATTGAATTATATCATGGCTTGAGTAATGAATTGCCAATCGGAATTTCAAACACTAAAACTAAAAGTATTGTTACCATTCATGATTTAATTTTTCTGCGGCATCCAAATTTGTATCCTTCAATTGACAGAAAAATTTATGAAAGGAAAAGCAAACTCGCCTGTAAAGAAGCCGATCACATCATTGCAATAAGTGAACAAACCAAAAGTGATATTCACAAATATTTTGGAACTGAAGAAAATAAAATTACAGTTGTTCATCAGGCGATTGATTCTGTTTTTTACAATGAGATTTCAGAGGGATTACTTTCTGCTAAAGCAAAATATCAACTGCCCGAAAAGTACATTCTATTTGTAGGCACCATTGAAGAGCGAAAAAATTTGCTCGCGCTTTTAAAAGCATTTTTAAAATTGGATGCCGGAGCGAGTATTCATTTAGTAGTTGTGGGAAAGGAAAAAAAATACAAACAGCAGGCACTTGATTTCATTTCAAAAAATAAAATTGAAACTAAAGTTCATTTTCTTAAAAATGTTTTAACAGAAGAACTGCCTGCTATTTATAAACAGGCATTAATGCTGGTATATCCATCTCAATTTGAAGGTTTTGGTTTGCCGATAGCGGAGGCAATTGCATCGGGTGTTCCTGTAATTGCAAATAATGAAAATGTTTTTCGTGAAGCTGGCGGAAGAGAAAGTATTTACGCAGATGCGAACAATGAAGAAGCACTTACTGATTCAATTGCAGAAGTTTTAAGCAATCAGTCACTCAGAAAAAAAATGATTGAGGCAGGATTGCTTCATTCCAATAAATTTAAAGCCGAGGTTCACGCGGGTAGCTTAATGAATGTTTATGAAAGTGTTTTTTCTATGTGAATTCATACCATAAAAACATATTTTTTATGTTTAAGAAATTCTATTTTCGCTCCATGAAAAATAAAATACTACTTGCTTTATTCTTTTTTATTGTTTGCAGCAGTTTTGTAAAGGCACAAGTGATTACCAAAGGTTGTAGCAATGCTTCGGTTAAATTAATGTTACACTCAAAAACTTACGTGGTACTTACCGGCGACGAAAATTTTGACACTTGGATGAAGGCGACTTTTGAAAAACACTGGATGGTTGCACCATTTCAATTTGTTACAGTCACTGAATTGGATACACTGGTAAAAAGTGACAAGCGTATTTTCTTTTTCCCGCAAGCAAAGGATGATAAAACTCCTTCAATGCGTTTACTCACAACCGCTGATATTGAAGCAAAAAAGGATATGGTATTTATTCTTTCAGTAGGAGGGTTTAAGCAAACTAAATATTTATACACGCCTGCAACTACCGGAACTAAAGTTATCGCATTCTTTAAATTTTCTCCTACACGTGCCGAAACAACTGCAGGAATGATTGAGCCTGAAATTATGATTGCGTTCATGAACCAATCCATTCAAACAGTGATTGACAATAAAATAAAAACCGAAGTAAAAGATTCTGTGAGTTTAATGATCTGTAAGAATGCAACTGCTATGGTTGGTAAAACTTTGATAGTACACAACGCATACAATGATGAAACCATCATGCTTGACGATAAAGTTTTAATCAACGATAAGGTACTGCAAGATTATCCTTATACGTACCAATTAAAAAGTAAAGCCGACATTGAAACAATCATTAATGATGGAAGTGAAAACTTTTGCTATCTGTTTCTGTATTTTCCTTCGCAATATGTTAATCAGGCAGACGACAGTGGTGATATAATTGTTTATGATGCTGGCTCTAAGAAGATTTTATATTACGGAGAGAACTATGAAGGCCCATGGGTTGAGAAATGGGAATTCAAAGATTTAATCTATGCTACCAAGGGGAAACTTTGAGCTTGCAATATCTATTGTGCACTTAATTCGTAGAAAAGTTTTAGCGCTTTCTTTTTCTCATCATCAAAGTTGAATTGAATTTTTTGTGTGAGATAATCTCTTACATCAACAGCGGGAAATTGAAGCTGTTCTTCTTCAATTACAGTTTGCATATTTTTAATACCGAAAGCAAATGCAGCATTTAAGTCTGATTCGAATTGTGAAGATAGCTTTGTGACTGCAACCCAGCACGCAAAAACAAAAGGCAGTGAAGTAAGTTTTTTCCATTCAAATCCAAGATCGTAAACGAATTCATATTTCTTTTTTAATTCCAATGCTCTGTCACCAATAAATAGTCCGGCTGTTTTTCCTTTAACTTCATTCTCAAAACCCGGTGATGCATTGATAAGTTTAGGATTTAAATGCCAATGATTTTTAAGTAACACTTTTGAAAGTTGAACTGAAGTTCTTGACTGATAATCAAGATAAATTTGATCGGCTCTTTCAATTGGAACATCAGAACAAATCACTACTGAACTCACTTCGCCATCGCAACCAATGCAATAATTTGAAATATTTTTTGATTGTTTGATCAATGGAATTACACTCACGGGAACCAATGCAACATCTACTTCCTGATTCATTAATTGTTCAGCAAGTTTTGAAGGATGTTGAACAGTGAGTTCGATTTGATCAGCCATCAGCTTATTGATGCCATAGAGAAATGGTTTTGTATTCAGGTATGAAACGCCCGCAACTTTAATTTTTTCCATTAGTGCAAATGATCCATGTTGTTGAAGAGATCGATTGAGAAATTGGTGCTGTTAAAAATAACTTTGTAAAGCGTAAGATTATGATGCGGATATTCATCCATCATTTTTAAATCCTGTTGCAACATAGTTGGAAGAAATATTCGAAGTGCCCGGCCATGCATTGCGATCAGAATTTTTTCTTCAGGTTTTGAAAGTATATAATCAATAAATTTTTTTTGGCGGGCACTTACTTCATTCGGGCTTTCTCCATTTTCTGGTTTAGCATCAAGATTTCCGTTTTGCCATTGATACAAAAGATCGCGGTATTGCATTTTGAATTCGTGCGAGGCAACTTTGCCTTCAAATATCCCCCATGAGATTTCATCGAGTTCTGCATGTTGTTCCCATGGAATTCCTTTTTCAATAAACGAAGCAACTGAGTCGTGGGTCCTTTTTAATGAAGAAGTGTAGATGATTTCAAAATTCTCACTCTTGTATTTTTCAAAGAAAAGTGCAGCTTGTTTTTTTCCTAATTCATTTAAGCCGGGATTTACGCCGCGGCCTTGAAGAATGCCTTGCTTGTTGAAATCGGTTTCACCGTGACGTATGATGTAGAGTTGCAGAAAAAATATTTAGAAAACAGTTTTAAAAATCAGTGAAATGCTTTTCAGCTGCTTAGAATTTAAGTGACCAATTTTTTTCTTCGCCAATTTAACATCAAGAGTCGAAAGCTTATGCATGCGAATCCAAGATGGCTTTAGCAAATTTAGCTTCTGCCATGATGATAAGTAATAATCAAATTTTGATGCTTGCATTTTTGAAGTGATTCTCGCAAAGAAGATCAAATGATTTGGGTTTTTGCAAAATGATTTAATGTTCAATTACCTTTTCAACTCTTGAATCAGGCATCAACCAAATGATAGCAACTAAGAGATAAAGACCAAGCGAGATGTAAGGAGAAACATAAACTGCAGGCATTGCAACCAGGTAACAAATTAAAGAAATTTTTCCTTTTGAATCACTGCCGATTGCCTTTACTAATTCTGAACTCGAATCATGCAAACCAATAAGCGTTCTAACTAAAATTGTATAGGCAATACTCATTTGAAATTTAATTCATTCTGATTTTAATTCAATACAGGCAATTCAATAAATCCTTTTTCCTCTGCAAATACTTCATTGCTGAAATCTTTTAACTCATTGTATAAAGTATCGCGTTCAATCGGAGTTCTGTTAACCTGCTTTATTAATTCAACAATTTCTTTTGTGCTGAGTGCCGGGTTTTGTTCTTCTGAACCCGCCATCGAATATATTTTTGTAGAGTCATCAATAGTGCCATCCAAATCATCAACACCGAAACTTAAAAGCAGTTGTGCTGTACTGCGACCAATCATTGGCCAGTATGCTTTGAGATGAGCAATGTTATCAATAAAAATTCTCGACATCGCATAACACTTTAAATCTTCAATAATGGAAACTTCGTTAAGGTTCGACATTTCATTGTCTTTGTTGCGGAACTTGAGCGGGATGAAACAATTGAAGCCATTTGTTTTATCCTGCAACTCACGCAGGCGGTTCATGTGATCGAGCCGATGCGAATAATTTTCGATG
>JAJAYG010000515.1 GCA_026786335.1 Chitinophagales bacterium
AAGCATTTCCGCAATCAGCGATCAACTTCCTTTGGAGATTTATCCAAATCCTGCAACAAATGTTTTTCATTTTGTTTCACAATTGAATACCCACGATGTAAATTGGATGCTCACAAATTCTTTCGGAATTGTTGTAAGAAGTTCTGTTAGAAACACAGTTGCTTCAGGCGTTTATGTACAAGATGTGGATGTGAACGATTTGCCAGCGGGAATGTATCAGTTACATTTACAGTCAGGTGGCGAATCAAAAACTAAAAAAATAATTTTGGCTAAATAATTTTTTACAAAGAACACTATGAACAACTTGAAATTAAACTCTGCTTTACTCATTCTTCTTTTGGGTCTATCGTTTTTTGCAAAAGCACAAACTCCTGATTGGAGCACTTCAATTGCCGGTATCTTCTATGAGAATTGCACAACCTGCCATCATGAAGGTGGCATTGCTCCATTTTCACTGCTAACTTATGAAGTAGCAGTTGATAATGGTTTTAATATCCAGGCAGATGTTAATTCAAAAAAAATGCCCCCCTGGCCTGCCGACCCAACAGTAAATCACTATTGGGATGAAAAGGTTTTAACAGACGAAGAATTAACCGCCATCAATGATTGGGTAAATAATGGAATGCCCGCAGGTGATTTAAGTCTTGCACCGCTGCCTCCTGTCTATAGTGGTAATTCAACAATGTTAAATCCTGATGATACTGTTCAGCTACCAGTATATACCATACCAAATGATTCAGATAACTACAGAACATTTGTAGTGTATTCAAATTTTACCGAGTTCAAATACATCAATGCGATTGAATTTATTCCAGGTAATAATTCAGTAGTACATCATGCAAGTTTTCATCATGACACGTCCGAAGCTTCTTATCAGCAAGATTTAGCAGACCCCCTACCTGGATATGCTACTGACGACTTTGGTGATCCAAGTTCAACAGCAATAAATTTTGGGGCATGGTTACCAGGCAATGGGATATTCAAACTGCTGCCCAATATGGGTTTTAAAATTCCACCCAATTCATATTTTGTAATCAGCATTCATTATGCACCCGGCAATGGAAATCAAAAAGACAGCTCAAAACTTTACTTTAAGTATACTGATATACCTGATTCTTTAATCCGTGTGGTTTATAAATCGAAATGGTTGTTCCCATCTGTATTGGTAAATGGACCGCTAAACATCCCCGCAAATTCGATAAAAACTTTTAATGAGATTTCGCAACCACTTACTCATAAATCACTTTTAGGGGTTGTGCCTCATAGTCATCATGTGTGCACTTCATGGAAAGTGCAGATGGTAACTTCTACTGGTGATACAACAAATCTTATTTCAATTCCAAAATGGTCCTTTTACTGGCAATATAATTATATGCTCACAAAAGTTATGGATGTGCCTGGGTTAGCTCAAATGTTGGGCGAAGCTGTATTTGACAATACAGTTAATAATCCTGATAACCCTAACAACCCACCCAAAGCGGTGCATGAAGGTGGAAAGTCTACGAATGAAATGATGAATTGTGGTTTTATACTAATGGATTATGAAGAGGGCGATGAAAATATAATTCTCGACAGCGCATTTTACGGTTTGCCCACCGGAAGTTCAAACCTTTCTACCGATATGTCAATAGAACTATACCCTAATCCCGTATCAGATGAATTTCATTTTATAACTCAGCTTGAAACGCATGATGTAAATTGGAAAATTATTAATCTTTATGGCGCTGTTGTAAAACAAGCAACCCGTAATTATGTTCCCAAAGGCACATACGTTCAAGATGTTGATGTTACGGAACTTGAAACCGGCATCTATCAGTTTTACTTTCAGTCAGGAAATAAAGTTGTTGTGAAAAAAATATTAGTATTAAAATAACTTCCAAAAAATTTGATCAATGTTTTTAAAACGAATTATTCTGGTTACAATAATTTTTATATCGGCCACATTTTATTTAAAAGCTCAAAGCCCCGATTGGAGTACTACAGTTGCATCTATTTTTTATAATAACTGCACCGTTTGCCATCACGATGGAGGCATTGCTCCTTTTTCACTTATTGATTATGCCAGCGCCGTTGACAATGGAATTTTAATACAAGCAGATGTGAACTCCAAGAAAATGCCCCCATGGCCTGCCGACCCGAATTATTCGCACTTCTGGGATGAGCGTGTTTTGACAGATGAGGAACTTACAGCGATTAATGATTGGGTGAATAACGGAATGCCTTCGGGTGATTTAAGCCTTGCTCCTGTTCCTCCCATCTACAATGGCGGTGCAACAATGCTTAATCCAGATGATACAGTCCAACTTCCAACCTATACCATTCCTAACGATTCAAATGTTTACCGAACTTTTGTTATTCATTCAAATTACACTGAAACAAAATATCTAAATGAGATTGAATTTATACCCGGTGATCCATCAATTGTACATCATGCAACTATTAATGCTGACACTTCAGTTATTCCTTACCAAACTGATTTAGCCGATACTCTTCCGGGATATGCAACAAATGGATTTGGTAATGATCCAAGCCCGAGTTCGGAATATGTTGGAGGATGGTTACCCGGTACTTCCATTTTCAAATTGCCGCCCAACATGGGTTTTAAAATTCCACCTAATGTAGATTTTGTTATCAGCATTCACTACTCGCCAGGAAGTATTAACAAAGTTGATAGCTCAAAGATATATTTCAAATTCTGCACTGTACCAGATTCTACAGTTCGCATTGTGTCGAAATCAAAATGGCTTGTACCAGGAGTGTTAGTTAACGGGCCACTTCTTATTCCAAAAAATAAAGTATTGACTTTCACAGAAGTTTCATTTCCAACAACACATAAATCGCTGCTTGGAATTACTCCGCACAGTCATCATGTTTGTGTTTCTTGGGAAGTACGTATGGTGGGTTCACCGGGTGACACAACTAATCTTATTTCAATTCCAAAATGGTCATTTAACTGGCAATACAATTATCTTTTCACTAAAGTTATTGAAGTGCCTGGTCTTTCAGTAATGGTTGGCGACGCTACATTTGACAACACCTCCAACAATCCGGATAATCCAAATAATCCTCCCAAGTTAATTCATGAAGGAGCACAGTCTGATCAGGAGATGATGATCTGTGGATTTATAGTTATGGAATATCAGGAAGGAGACGAAAATATTATTCTTGATAGTGCTTATTATGGGTTGCCAACCGGGAACGCTACAGTTGCTGATAAACTGCCTCTGGAGATTTATCCTAATCCTGCAACTGATGTTTTACATTTTGTTTCTCAACTCAATACACATGATGTTAATTGGAAACTTACTAATTCATTTGGTGAAATTATTCGAACAGCCAATCGAAGAACAGTTCCAAAGGGTGTTTACATTCAAGATGTTGATGTTAGCGATTTACCTGCGGGAATGTATCAACTGAGTTTTCAATCTAACGATGCAACCGTAACAAAGAAGATTATTATTGTTAGATAATAAT
>JAJAYG010000516.1 GCA_026786335.1 Chitinophagales bacterium
AAGTTAGTGGTGGATGCGGGCATTGAAAATTAGTTGGAAGTATTTACCCACTGCACCAACAGCCTCGCGCATTTGGTGGTAATTATAAGTTGAATGAAGAAATAAAATCTTTCGCAGAAGGGAAATATTTTATTGTGCTCAACATAAATGAAGGTGCGGTGAATTCAGGATTTTTTAGAATAGGGAAGTGAAATTCTTTTTAAATCCTTCTTCAATCAATTAGTTTTGCCGCATAAATTATTGAAATGAAAATCGCTGTTGTAGGTGCCACCGGTTTGGTTGGTTCCACCATGTTAAAAGTTTTAGAAGAAAGAAATTTTGTGGTAACAGAATTAATTGCAGTGGCGTCAGAAAATTCTGTCGGCAAAGAAATTTCTTTTCAGAATAAAAAAATAAAAGTTATTGGATTGGAAGATGCTGTGAGATTAAGACCTGATATTGCATTGTTTTCAGCCGGTGCAAAAGTTTCGAAAGAATGGGCGCCAAAATTTGCAGCAGTTGGAACTACAGTTATAGATAATTCATCTTGCTGGCGCATGGAACCTAATGTTCCGCTGATTGTACCCGAGATCAATGGAGATATTTTAACTGCTGCTGACAAGATTATTGCAAATCCAAATTGCTCCACCATTCAAATGGTAATGGTGCTGAATCCGCTGCATAATAAATATGACATCAAAAGAATTGTTGTTTCCACTTATCAGAGTGTAAGCGGCACGGGCGCAAAAGGAGTAAAACAATTGATGCATGAGCGTGAAGGAATTAAATCAAATGAAGCATATCCGCATCAGATTGATTTAAACTGCTTACCTCACATAGATTCCTTTCTCGAAAATAATTACACCAAAGAAGAAATGAAGATGGTGAATGAAACAAGAAAGATTTTACGCAAACCGGCATTGAATATTTCTGCAACTTGTGTGCGTGTGCCCGTGCAAGGCGGGCACAGTGAAAGTGTGAACATTGAATTTGAAAATGATTTTGATGTAAAGGAAGTTTTTGAAATTCTTAACCACACTGCGGGAGTAATTGTAGAAGATAATCCTTCGCAAAATATTTACCCAATGCCAATTAATGCCAAGGGAAAAGATGAAGTTTTTGTAGGCAGAATCCGCAGAGATTTTTCAAATCCACAAACATTAAACTGCTGGATTGTGAGTGATAATCTTCGCAAAGGCGCAGCTACCAATGCAGTTCAGATTGCTGAATATTTAGTTAAGCATAAAGTTATAGAATCAATTTAAACGATATGAAACAGATTTTACTTTTTGCATCGATCACGATTATGAATTTGTTTTCTTATGCCGCAGCACAAACTTTAGATGAAAAACTCACGACTATTTTTTCGGATTATCAGTTGCTGGGAATGTCAGTAGTTGAAGTATGCAATAATGAAATTACTTTCTCAAAAGGTTATGGGCTTGCCGACTTTGAAAATAATCTTTCAATTACTGACAGCACATTGTACCGGATAGCTTCCATCTCAAAATCCATTACTGCTACTGCTCTCATGAAATTGTATGAGCAGGGATTGTTTCATTTGGATGACGACATAAGTGACTACCTCGGCTTTACTTTGCGCAATCCCAATTTCCCCGATGATCCAATCACATTTCGAATGGTATTGTCACATACCTCATCCATTAAGGATGGAAATAAGTATGATCAGTTTTTGAGCGCAACATCAACTCAAAATCCTCCACCCAACATCAGCGAATATTTTGTTACCGGTGGAGCTTATTTTTCAAACAATGTATTTCAGAATAAAAAGCCCGGCACTTATTTTCAGTACAGCAATGCGAATTTTGGATTACTCGGTACGTTGATTGAAAAAATCAGTGGTATACGATTCGATATCTTTTGTAAACAAAATATTTTTGATCCGCTGTTAATCACAGCCAGTTTCAATGTGAATGATTTGCCGAACATCTGTAATGTGGCAACACTTTACCGGTTTCAAAATAATAGTTGGACACCGCAGGCAGATGATTTCAATTGCATAATGCCTGCTCCAAAAGATTTAAGTTTGTATGTAATTGGCAACAACGGTTTTATTTATTCGCCCCAAGGCGGGCTTCGCATAAGTGCAAATGATCTTGCAAAATATATGCTCATGAACGCGAACAATGGAACTTATAATGGCATTCAAATTTTGAAAGACACCACTGCGATATTGATGCGCAAAATTCAGTGGCAATTTGATGGTTCCAATGGCGATGATTATTCGGGGTTGTTTAAAGCATACGGGTTAGGCATTCACATCACTACCAATGTTGCTAACAGTGATATTGTTTTCCCCGATCGCCGCACATTTGGTCACCCCGGTGAAGCGTATGGATTGGTGAGTGATATGTATTTCGATTCATTAAAGCACGGCGTAATTTTTATTACCAATGGAAATAAGAATGAATACATCATCGGAAATAATTCTGCTTTCTATACAGTGGAAGCCGATGTTTTTAATGCAGTATATGAAGATTTGCAAGATTGTTTTGCAACGAGTTCGGCAATGGATGATGAAGATGAAAACTGTTTTATTACTTCAAACCCGGTTACCGATAGGTTGCAGTTTTTATGCGACCGGGAAAATTTTAACAAAACAGAAATTCAAAATATTCTTGGGCAAAAAATGATTTGCAATGCAACACTTTCATCAATTGATGTTTCATCGTATTGCTCAGGAATTTATTTTTTAAAACTGATGGGAAATAAAAAAACTTTGGTGCTGAAATTTATTAAACAGTAGCTTCTATTTTACTTGAAAGAATTCACACCCCAACAATTAGCACTGCGCAACGGACAAGACAAACCTGAAATCTGGATTGCCTACCTCGGAATTATTTATGATGTAACAGATTCAAGATTGTGGTTGAAAGGAAAACACTATGAGCACT
>JAJAYG010000517.1 GCA_026786335.1 Chitinophagales bacterium
AGAGAATATTGAAACCCGGGTTGCAAACCGAATGCACCTATTTCACCTATGAGGTTTAATGCTAAAAAACCAATTTGTATATCGCGATAATTTTTTTGAAGCTTCACCAACCTTTTCATTGCAGCTTCACAAGCTTGTTGCGGAGTTTTTCCATTGCGCATCATTTCAACAATGGTATGTGCGCCGCAAATTTTAATAACTGCTTCACCCAAACCGGTTGCTGTTGCTGCGCCCACTTCGGGATCAACAAAAAGACCGGCGCCAATGATTGGTGAGTCACCGACTCTGCCGTGCATTTTAAATGCAAGTCCGCTTGTGGTGCATGAGCCCGAAAGTTTTCCTTCTGCAGTTTTAATAATCAATCCAATGGTGTCGTGATTTTCTTTACTGATCACAGGTTTGTAGTTCGAAGTTTTTTGCCAATCCTCCCATGCTTTTCGAGCAACATCCGTCATTCCTTTGTGCAACTCAAATCCGTTCTCCAATGCAAATTGCTGCGCACCATCACCTGATAAAATTACGTGCGGAGTTTTTTCCATCACCATTCTTGCAACAGAAACAGGATGCTCAATGCCTTCGAGAAAAGTTACTGCGCCTGCATTCCCTTCTTCATCCATAATGCAGGCATCGAGTGTAACATGCCCATCGCGATCAGGAAAGCCGCTCAAACCAACTGAAGTATTTGTTTTGTCTGATTCTGTTACCATCACGCCTTGTTCCGCGGCATCAACAGCTTTTCCTCCTGCATTTAAAATACTTAATGCTTTTTCATTTGCAGCAACACCTGCGGCCCAGGTTGAGAGAATGATATTTCCTTTCGATGCGGGAGATGACAGATTTTTTTCAGAATTAAAAATATTTTCACTACCCAATGAATCAGCTTTTACAAACTTTGTAGTAATCCATGTGGCGGCGGCGGCAAGAGAAATGTTTCGTAAAAATTTGCGGCGTGAATTCATACATGCTTATTTAAGACAAATATAATCTTGCACTTAACACCAAATAATAATTTCTCTTATTCATTTGCCGGAAATACTTTAAAATAAATGTGCCACCAAAAATTTTTGGTGGCACAAATGTTTTTATTTCAACTTTTCAAATTTCAAACCTTATCAAAATCTGCTCTGCTCTTTCTTACCAATTCAGGTTGGTTTTTCTTTTTTAGTTCAGGATTTATCTTTGGTAAATATTTTTTTATAATGGCATCGTACTTCTTTTCTGCATCGGCCATTTCAGTTTTCAATGTTGGAATGCGATCAAGAGTTGAGTTATTCGGTCTTCCTTCGTAACCATTTAATGTTCCAAAGTTATCTGCAAGATTTTCTCTAAGGCGATTTGAATTCTCAGATACAATTGCACCTTCTTTTGTAAAAACCAGAAACTGATGAAGGGTATCAAGGTCATGAACAAAAAGGTCTAATGACTTTTTCAATTTATCACCCGCCGCAAGCGATGCAGAAATTTTCTTTGCATCATCTCGCATAGTTGTAATGCAATCTACGGTGTAAGCAAAATCGTTTAGCATGTTATAATTCTCCATCAATGCATCGAGTCTGATCTTGCGGTCTTCTGTTGTGTAAGGAGAATTCTTTTCCTGTTTTACATTGATCTTTGTCATCACCGTATCTTTTCCTCTAACAATTCGAACTTGGTAAGATCCTTCTGTTATTGCAGGGCCGATAACAGCAGCACCTGCAATTCTTGGTGCCGGTGGAACTTTTGCCGGCTTGCGGTTGATGGGTAATGAAACAATATTTACTCCTTTGTGTTTTCCTGCCGGTGCTGAATTGATCACCTTTCCATCCTTATCCAAAACTTCAACTTTTAATTCACCAACCAATTGGCGGTCTTTTAAGTAGTATGCAACTACTGCATCGCCATTCGGATTTGCGCCTGTGAATTCATCAGCACTTTGATAACCGAAATCGAATCCTCCGAGAGGAATTGTGTAATCACCCGATTTAAAAAGTGTAAATTTATTTTGAAGTGTACTGGAATTTAAATCGCGAAGAATAGATAAACCAAGTTCATCAATGATCATGATTCCTCTTCCGTGTGTTGCAAGAATAACTTCATTGTCTCTGGGGTGAATTACAATATCGCGAACAGCTACATTGGGAATGTTGTTGTTTGAATTCATTTGCGCCCAGTTTTTTCCTGCATCAATTGAAATGAATAAACCAAATTCACTTCCAACAAAAAGCAGGTTCGCATTTTTTAAATCTTCACGCACAATGTGGCAATAACCTTTAATTGTATCGTTACTGATCTTCGTCCATGTAGTGCCGTAATCAGCAGTCTTCATTACATAAGAATTCATGTTTCCCCAATTGTGATAATCAAGTGTTACGTATGCAGTCCCTTTATCAAAATGGCCGGCTTCAATAGAGCTAACCCATGGTTCTTTAGGAACATCTTTCAAATTCGCTGCAAGGTTGTTCCATGTTTTTCCGCCGTCTTTGGTGATCTGAATATTTCCATCATCTGTTCCTGCCCAAATAATATTTGAATCAATGGGTGATTCAGCGATGAAATAAATAGTGCAATAATTTTCTGCTGCTGAATTATCAGCCGTTACACCGCCTGAATTTTCTTGCTGCTGATACTTCGGATTATTAGTAGTGAGGTCAGGTGAAATTTTCTTCCACGATTCAACTTTGTCATAACTCACAAACACATATTGGCAACCTAAAAAAAGTTTTTGTTTATTGTGCACGCTTGCAGTAAAAGTCGAATTCCAATTGAAGCGATACTTTGG
>JAJAYG010000518.1 GCA_026786335.1 Chitinophagales bacterium
CATGCTGAGGAACGAAGCATCTATTTTAGCTTTATCAGATGCTTCTTTTTTCAACATGACAGAAACTTCGAGGGTAGTAGGAAAGGAAGCGATGAAAACGTGATTTTTATTTACTTATATCATTGCGCTTTTCTTGTTGGAGTATATGCAAGAAATTCATCCAATGTAAAAGTTACCAACTTCTTTTTTGAGTTGAGCAGATCAATTGATTCATCTAATTCTTTTAGAAAATTTTTATTCGGATCGGCAATACTGATTGTGATATCAAGATTCTTTTCGTTGTTCACCAACTCCTTTATCTTCTTAAAAAACTTATTGTCAAGTTCTTTTGATCTTATTTTAATTACGGCTTCCATTTTATAAAATTGATAAGGAAAATTTAGAAACAAATCAATGAACCCAAATTAATCTCGTAAGCACTTTATTTCCCCAAAATAATTTTAATACACTGCTGATGCACTCCATTTGAAATCTGTAATACATAATTACCGGCAGTCAAGTCATCATCAAATTATAATTCTTCTTTGTGTACGCCTGCAGTTCTGTTATGATTGGTAATAAAAGTGTGTACTTGCCTGCCTTGTAAGTCAATTAAAGTTATTGTGAGGTTTTCATTTTCTGTAAGTATGTATTCTAATGTTGCAAATGATTTTATGGGATTGGGGTAAATGAGAATTGGTGCATCGGATACTTTGATATTTAGAATGCCTACGTTGAGGCCGGAGAGAAAACGTGCTACTATAAACCCTTTTCCACCTGCCAATAAAATTTTACCATCCTGCTGTAATGCAATTGACTCAGCAAAGGAATTAACTTCATCAATTGTCATGGAAATTTCACCATTATCTCCAAATAAACTATCAAGTTTTCCATCAGGGTTAAACCGCACGAGCATATAGCCTCCTTTTCCATACCCATTATGCCCGCATACTAATATTTTCCCATCTTGTTGCAAAGCAACATGTTCAACTCCATATCCAAAACTATCATTGGCGATCACGACTTTTCCGCCATTTCCGAAAGTATTATCATAACTACCATCAGCGTTGTATCTAACTAATGGAAGGGAAGCCCAGGTATTGTAGCCGAGAATTTGAAAACCTGTCATCACTATTTTACCATCTGTTTGCAAAGCAATTGATTCCCCCGTGCTGTTTTCATATAAATCTCCTTCCCCACTTGAACCGGCTCCCCCAAAGTAGGCGGTGTCTTTACCACCTGCGCCGAAACTATTATCTAATGTTCCATCTGAATTTAATCTCATTAATGCAAAGGATGATGGTGCTTCGCCCGGGCCCCAAGAATACCCGCCTACCAGGATTTTTAGATCGGGTTGAACGATAACGGCTGTGGCTTCTGGATACGCATTACCTATGGGAATAACTAACTTACCTCCATTGCCAAAAGTATTATCAAGAGAACCATCTGTATTAAATCTAACTATACCAAAACCTTGATTTGCAGAGTTATCCAGTGCCAAGCCCACTTCAATTATTTTACCATCAGGTTGCACCGCGATTGCTACACCATAATCAGCATAAGAAAAATCATTAAATGGAGTAATTAATTTGCCATCTCCGCTAAAGGAATTATCGAGAGAACCATTTGAATTAAACCTAAGTAATGCAAACGACAATTTCCCATTGAAATCAACACATGATCCGGCATACAAAATTTTCCCGTCGGCTTGCAAAGCAAGATCACGACCATTATTGTACCCCAAACCAATTTCAGCAGTTGCTATTCCATTAACGCCAAAACTATAGTCAACTGAACCGTCAATGTTATATCTAACTATAGAATAATCATGACCGTCGTAAGTACTCCCACCAACAACAATTTCCCGTCTGGTTGTATTACGATATTACCAGCACCACCTTGAGGAAAAGCTGCGACTACGCCATTAGTTCCGAATGAAGAATCGATAATACCTGCTTGCCCAAAAACCTTCCCTCCACAAATCAACAGTATGAATAAAATAACTTTGCTTCGCCGCAGCATAAAAATATTTTGTAACAGAGTTTCGAAGTTAAGAATATTTGTAACATTCAAATTTAAGATTTCCATTCAATAAAAAATATTTGCAACCCAATGATCCAACTCCACCAATTCATCTTCAACGATTTTCAGGAAAATACTTATGTCCTTTGGGATGAAACCAATGAATGCATCGTCATTGATCCCGGTTGTTATTACGAAGAGGAGCGCAATGATTTGCAAAAGTTTATTGAAGGAAAAAATCTGAAACCTGTTTTGCTGCTCAACACGCATTGCCACATTGATCATGTGTTTGGCAACAAGTGGGTGAAAGAAAAATACAAGGTTCCGTTTTACTGTAATCAAAAAGAGCTTTACCTTCTCAATGCGCTTGAAGCCACCGGAAAAATGTATGGAATGCACGTAGCGCCATCACCACAACCCGATCGGCTGATTGATGAAAGCGATGAAATAAAATTCGGCAACACCACACTTAAAATTTTCTTTACCCCCGGCCATTCCGCCGGCAGCGTTTGTTTTTATTATGATGAAAATAATACAAATACAGTTTCTTACTCAGGACTCAGTACTCAGGACTCACGACTTATTATAAGCGGTGATGTGTTATTCCAAAACAGCATTGGCAGATTCGATTTGCCCGGCGGCGATTATGAAACACTCATGCAGAGTATATTTAACAAGCTCATGATTTTACCCGATGAAGTAAAAGTTTACAGCGGCCACGGCCCTGCAACAACCATTGGTGTTGAGCGCAGGAACAATCCGTTTTTGTTGGAGTACGCCGAGGCAAAGAAATAGAGAAATACAAAGTTCAAATTTTGAGTTTTTGGTTTTGAGTTTTTGGTTTTGAACTTTAAACTTTAATCCCATTCCTCCTTTTAGCTTTGCCTTCGAATGAAAAAGCAAAAGCGATCTGCTTTCAACCAAACACAGGCGAATAAAAA
Source organism: Chitinophagales bacterium (assembly GCA_026786335.1). Taxonomy (GTDB): domain Bacteria; phylum Bacteroidota; class Bacteroidia; order Chitinophagales; family UBA10324; genus JAJAYG01. The sequence continues at coordinate 2,943 of JAJAYG010000518.1, forward strand.
AATTACTGAAGTGCAATCATCAAAATCGTTACCGCGAACATTGATGATTATTTGCGCACTGTTTGCTTTTGCATTGTATGCGAATACACTCGTAAATGAATTTACAGTGGATGATGATATGGTGATCATGAAAAATGATTTCACCACGCAGGGAATCAGCGCGCTGCCAAAAATATTTTCTACTGCTTACCGTGCAGGTTACACTGATCGCAATGAAGGTTTGTACCGTCCGCTTTCAGTTGCCATGTTTGCAGCGGAGTGGGAACTCGCAGGTAAAAACCCTTTTTTATATCACCTGCTCAATGTGTTGCTGTATGTGATTACAGCAGTGGTTTTATTTCTCACTTTAAAATTAATGCTGGAAGGAAAAAACCTGCTGCTTCCATTCCTCATCGCGCTTTTATTTATTGCACATCCGGTACACACCGAAGTAATTGCCAATGTAAAGAGCGGTGATGAAGTGCTGGCGTTTTTATTTTCAATGCTTACCATTTACTTCTCATTAAAATTTGTTGGAACTGAAAGGAAAAAATTTATGCTCATGAGCATGCTTTGTTTTTTCCTTGCACTGCTATCAAAAGAAAGTGCCGTTACCATCGTGGCTTTGGTTCCGCTCACACTTTACTTTTTTAAAACGCCTGTGAAAAAACAGTGGAGTTCAATTGCAATTGGATTGGTATTGCCGCTGATAATTTATTTTATCATCCGGTATTCAGTCTTAAAAGGCATCACGAATTTTTCAGAAATACTGCTCATCAACAATTCATTGGCTGCAGCGCAAAATGATTTTGCGATACGAACTGCCACTGCGATCTACATTCTTGGCAGGTATGTGTTGTTGCTTTTTATACCGCATCCTTTGAGTTATGATTATTCTTTCAACTCAGTTCCATTGGTATCATTCAGCGATGCGCGCGCTTTAATTTCATTACTCATCTTTATTGCGCTTGCATTTATTGCAGTAAAAGGAATAAAGAAAAAGAATCCTGTTGCATTTGGCATTTTCTTTTTCGCGATTTCAATTGCACTCGTTTCAAACATCATTATATTAATTGAAGCAACGATGGCAGAGCGGTTTCTTTACATGCCTTCACTCGGCTTTTGTATAGCCATTGTTTTTTTCACTACCAAAATTTTAAAAGTGAATCACAGCACAGTTGCTTGTGCGGGTGTAATTGATTTGGTAAAGAAAAATTATAGAATGAGTTTGATCTTTGGTGTTGTCTTAATTCTTTTCTCCATCAAAACATTCAGCCGCAATTTTGTTTGGAAAGATAATTTTACACTGCTGCAGCATGATATTAAAACCAATCCTAATAGTGCGCGCATCCTGTATTCAATCGGCAGCACTTATATTTTTGAAAAGGGATTGAGTGAAGTTGATTCAAATAAACAAAAACAAGATTACCGCCAGGGAATCGGCTATCTGCAAAAAGGTCTTGATATTTTACCAGAGTATGGCGATGCATGGTTTAACATGGGGCTGGCTTACAATTATCTCGAAGATTATAAAAATGCCGCACCAAGTTTCGACAAAGGATTTGAACACACAACAAAACCTTCGCAACAACATTACATAGGAGCGGGCATTGCTTATGGAGAAATGAAGGAATATCCAAAATCATTTTCATGCTTCAATCGTGTGTTTGAAACCAATGATACTTGCTACGATGCTTCGAATAATCTGGGAATGTTTTATTCGAGAATAGGGAAATATGATTCTTCCATATTGCTTTTGACTAAGGCAATTAATCTAAAGCCTAATTTGGGTAAACCCTATTACAACATGGGAAATACCTATGCTTACAAAGGCGATTACATAACTGCAATTGAATGGTACAACAAAGCGATAGCGAATGAGCCAAAGCTTTCTGTCGCTTATGTCAACATGGGTAACAGTTATGGTGCCCTCAAAGAATACCCTAAAGCGCTGGAAGCTTTCCAAAAAGTTTTGCAGTTTGATCCTGAAAATGAACAAGCACGTTATAATACCGGTGTAACCTATATGATCATGGGTGATACTACAAGGGCCAGGCAGTTTCTTCCACCCAAAAATAATTGAGCGGTCAAAGAATCATTTCCACTTCTTTAAACCCGAATACTTCATGCTTGCTTCCTGTTTTTAAAATCAGTTTTCCTTCGGCAGTAATTCCAACAATCTTTGCATTGAATCTTTTTCCGTCTTTTCTGTAGAAGCATTCTTCTTAATTGCGGTAAAGGTTTTTCATGTAATCTTATTGCAATTGCTCAATGCGGTTTTGTTTGAGTTGAAGGTAGCGTGCTTCAAGCATGCTGAAGAGTACGTTCATCATATCATCAACTAAAATTTCCTTTCCCAAAATTTTAAAGATCGAAGTTGCATGCAATAATTGAGGAGTAAAATTTTTCTGATTCACATTCAGCCCAATGCCAATGATTGAATGTTGAATGGAATTTCCTTTCACCGAATTCTCAATTAATATCCCAGCAATTTTTTTTTTGCCTGCAAAAACATCATTCGGCCATTTGATTTTTATTTCTTTTCCCTTAACAAATTCTTTTACTGTATCAGCCACAGCAAGTGAAGCCACCTGATTTAAAAAGAAATGTAATCGAGGTGAAAGGAAGTTTGGAAAAAAGATCACACTCATCAAAAGGTTTTTTCCACTTTCGCTTTCCCAAATATTTCCACTATAACCTTTTC
>JAJAYG010000519.1 GCA_026786335.1 Chitinophagales bacterium
CAGTTAGTACAGAATGTCCGCTGGGCGGTCATTCTGTAATTTTGATTTTGTCTCTCCGTAAAGCAAAATATATTTTTAAGCATTCTGAGACTTTCGGGAATGCAAAGAAAATACAGGGATTATAACCGAACAATACTTTATCTTTCGTCAGTTCTATTCATCTATGTCACAACAAGGAACCATTCATCGCTATTCTCTCCTCATTGAGAAACTCAGTCATAAGCAGTTTCCATCTTTCAAAATCATTCATGATCATTTACACGATCAGGGATTTGAGATTTCTTCACGCACTCTTCAGCGCGACATCGAGCAAATCAGAAATGAGTTCGGCATCGAAATAAAATTCGATCACAGTCGCGGCGGTTATTTTATTGACAAGGATGAAAGCATCAATGTTGAATCGTTTCTCCGCTTTCTTGAGATCGTGAGCGTGGCGCATTTGCTGACTGAAAGTTTGAAGGAAAGCAAAGAGTCACTCAACTACATTTCGTTTGAAGCACAGGGAAGCTTGAAAGGAATTGAAATGTTGCAGCCACTTCTTTCTGCAATCAGAAACCGCAGAAAAATTTCTTTCACCCATGAAAATTTTGAGACAGGAAAGAAGCGCAATTATCTTCTGCTCCCATATCTTCTTCATGAATATCAAAACCGCTGGTACATCGTAGGCAAATCAGCAAGTGTAAAAGAACTGATGACTTTCGGTATTGACCGAATTGAAAATCTTGAAGTGAGTAATGAAACATTCAAGCGCGATAAAGCAATCAATCCCGCAGAGCGATTTGAAAATATCGTCGGGCTTTACAAAGAGAACAGAAAGCCGGAAGAGATTCTGCTCTCATTCAATCTGCGGCAAGCGAAGTATGAGAAGGCATTGCCATTGCATTCATCACAGGAAATAATTACGGAGAATGAAAATGAAGTGGTGATGAAATATTATCTGATTCCCAATTACGAGTTGAAACAAAAAATTTTGATGCGGGGCGAAAGTGTGAAAGTGGTGGAACCTAAATGGCTCGCAGGGGAGATCAAGACGATGGCGGGGGCAATTAGCCATCTCTACCACGAATAACCTGTGTAATCACATCACACTTTTCTTTTTACTTAGTATCTTTTTTTTGCAGGGAAAACATTTTAGAGTGGTTCATTTCCCATGCTAATAAGTCGAAGAGTATTGAGCTTCCTCTTTGATTCTTCATTAGGAATTTTATCTCTTTCTGAAACTTAGAATAACAATCATCTTTCTTGGCAGTACTCATTGTGGGTTTCTCTTGTATTAGAGATGTGATTTCTGGTTTTGAAGATGATTGTTTTAAAAGAGATAAGGAAAAGCTATCCAAAGGAGAATTTGCATTTTGAAAAAACCATTTCCGATTCTTCTTTGACAATTCTCTCCATGCCGGAAGGAATTTGAAAAGAAGATCGATCAGTTTCCTCGCCTTGTAATCTTCCAGCTTCATGTTTTCATTTTTTTCCAGTACCCGCATAGAGAATCTATAGCATTAGAGTGAACTTCATTAAAGTTGTCATTATAGGTCATTTTAAGAATACTTGGACGGTTTGTAAATCCCTGTTCTGTATGCTCGAATTGTTGAGACATTGACGGCATAGACAATAAGTTGTTCTTTGCTTCCGAAGGTCAATGCTCGATAATCGGATAATGCTCTTTTGATTTTTTCAAGATCGTGAATCATAACAAATCTTTTGTTCCTTATTTTCCAACTTTGTCAACAAACTCTTTTTGAACAACTCCCATTCAAGTGGGTATCGAGAAATCAATTCGAGATCTTTTAGTGAAACATAATGTCGGTTTGACTCTTCTCCTTCTTCCAAGTTCTTTTCAGGCTTCAAAACAATTATTGCGATTCGAAAATCATCAACTGCTTTTTTCCCAATCTTATTTTCGATCAGAATTCTTGCACATTCTTTTTTTGTTTCAAATCCTTTCATCTTGAGACCAAGGAATTTTCGATGCCAGTTGCGAAATGTATCTGTCTCATAAAAATCTATTTGAGAATCTTTGAAAGATTTCTCGTCCGTCTTGAGCTCAACGAATAAGACACTCTCCTTCATCTTACTCACCATCAAATAATCGATCCGTGCTGTATGATCAGAACCTTCACTTTTTTTTAAAGGGAACTCTGCCATTACATATTCGGCATCCTTAAATACCGTATGTTGACGAACAATCTTTTCAAGAAAAACATTGATGAATATGTCAATTCTCCTCTCTGCTTGGTATAAGGGAACTTACGATTCTCATCAAGTAAGCCGAAAACTTCTTCAAGAAATTTTGTATTCATCTCATCAAATTTAGTTTTTCAAAAATCCTCACCATCGCAAAGGTATCCATCTTGCAATACTCCAAAAGATTTTTTCTGTGCTGCTCATTGACAACATCATCTTTCTCTTCCCGCATTTTCAAGAACGTTAAGCTTGCCATTCCTCCTTCATTCACTTCAAGATTTTCATAGCTCAACTCAGGAACCATTACCGGCAACACATCTTTGATTGAGTATGAACCATAAAAGTTCGGATGATAATATTTTCGTGAGCGAAAGGGTTTCATCAAGTCCACAAAGCGTGACGATGTAGCTTCAACAATTTGTGTGTACTTCGGAAAAGCTATCGCGGTTTCTTTCAGCCGTGAATTTTCAAATGGAGAATTGTACGCGACGATGCTCCCACTTTCGCCGAGATGACTCATGAGATGTTGCATAAATGGCTCCCGTGGATCAATCGAAGGATCGGCTAAGAATTCAAAATGATCTGGAGCAGAGGAATTTTCTTTAAGCACATGAAGTGAATACTGAAAAGGAATTTGCTGATAAGGTTTTGTATTGTTGAGTTCAGGAATCGCTGTGGAGTAAGTTTCAAAATCTAAAAACCAAATCGGATAAGAAAATGAATTCAGAAATTCACGAAGCGCAACTCTGTCAAGATATTCTTCGCCACTTAAATAATGCGCAAGCTGGAAAGCAGCAGCGGCAGGCAAATGTGTTTCGGACGGAATGTCGAGAAGCTTCACAATGCCACTCTTGTAAAGTTCGTACTGCACTCCATTCGTTCTTCCTCGCAATTCAAAAACGGAATCATCAGGAATATGCGACCAGCAATAATTGGTGAAGTCACAAGCGTACGGATCATAGCACTGCGGACCAATGTCAACTTCTGGAATTTTTTTCGCTGCAACCATTGTTTTCAACTCCGTTGCTTTCTGTGCTATCGTTCCAGTCATGG
>JAJAYG010000520.1 GCA_026786335.1 Chitinophagales bacterium
AAAGCAACTCAGGAGTCATTCTGTCTTGAGCATGGGAGTGGAGTGTAATGGTGATTATGGAAATGAAGGAGAGAAGAAATTTATTTTTCATGAAGGTGAAATTTTTTGTGAAGATAATGGAAATGGAAAGTGAAGAAGAATGGAAAATTTCATTATTGTAAGTTGACTGAAATACTACCGCATTAATTTAAAAACTCATGAAGTTAAAGTTGCTTCAAAGATTTCAGTTCTTCAATTTAAAAGAGAAACCTAACGCTGCATAATAGTCAGGGGCTATATCAGTGAGTCCAACTCCTCCCGAAATATCAAATAAAACATTGGGTTGTAATAAATAATTTAGACCGCAATTAAACCGATGATTTGCTTTTGACGATTGTGGAACAAAGCCATAAACTTCTGCATAAGCACCCACTTTTTCTGAAACAAAATATCCTGTTGTTAAGGTATAAATGAATATCGGCTCGGGTGATTCACCATCCCACTCTGCACCAAGATTGTAGCCAATTGAAATTTTCTGCGACAGGGTGTGTTGCATTGTAAACCTGAATGCAGGTGCAAAGTATGTTGCTTTAAAACTATCACTTGCAAACTGTGGAATTGTTAAGTATCCGATAAAAGAAGTAGTTGGTAAAATTCCTTTTTCGTCGTTAATCTTTTCTTTGAAACGAACAGTAACCGGGTTAAAACCATAAATCCTTTCATCAGATTTTATAACTGCTAATTCAGTAACTAATCCCACTTCAAAATGATCATTAATTCCATACTTTAATAAAGCGGAAGGTCCGGTAAAAGATTGAGTAATATGGTCTGTTTGCTCAAATGAAAAACCGGTTTCCATTTGGAAATGGTTATCGGGAACAGTAAACGGAGTTTCTGTTTGGTCGGGTCTGTCGGTTTGAATCGGAATTACTTCCTGGGCATGTAGTTTCGTTTCACATTCTGCGATTAAAACTCCAATCATTAAAATAAATTTTGCCATAATTTTATTTGCATTAGTAAATTAATTAGATAATTTATTTTCTGTTTTCCTCAGAAGTATAAGGCATGAAATTTTACAACACCCTTTGAATTCATTTCAAGCGCAGGCGCAGGGATTTTTACAATATTCATTAAGGAAAACAATGTCTTTAATGTTGCAGAGCGGGTTTTGATTCTTGTGAAATCAATATCGGGCGATAAATAAAATTGCCGCGCTCGTTGCACATCACTTCTATCTACAGCTTCTCCGTTTTCTTCCCACACATTGTTGAATCCGGCTAACATTCCTTCGGCACCATAACCTGCAGCAATGTTTAACCATTTTGGGAACTTGCTGTTTTCTTTTTGAATGAAGTAAGAAGGGTTTACACTCAGCCAATAAGTTTGTCCGTTGTAATCCTTCAAAATATTTTCTGTGAATGAAGTTCCAAATAAATCATCTGTCCGTGATTGAAGATCATCGGTGTAAGAAACATTGTGTGCCGAAAATTTTATTTGTATGCGCTGTTCATTCCACAATAAAAATTGCGACAAACTTATTCCTGATCCAACAGCATTTGCCAGAATATCTCCGGGAGATGCGCCCCACTCTACAGAGAAACCATCAAAGATTTCCAATGTGGTTTGAAAAATAAATCCTGTTGCGGCACCATAGATGGCAGATTTTTTTTCACTCACACCTGCCCACTGTAGTGCTGTTGTGGTATAAATACTTTGAAAATAAGCAGAGTAAACATGACCTGCTTTATCCATCTGCAACCACTCGCCATTATCATTGAAGAAATGAAAAGATGTTTTCTCGTAGTCATTGTACCACACAGTACTTAAACCAATTACCGATGCAGTATAAATAGTTGCCCATGAACTGGCAACAAGCAGCGTTTTATTTTTATTAAAAGTATCGGCGGGAGTTAGGAAGCGATTGAAAGATGATTGAGCAAAAAGATTTTCATTACCCAAAAAAATAACAAGAGTAAAAATGGCGATGCAAATACATTTCAATCCCAAATATTTTTAAAGTTGAAATTGATAAGGCAGTGGCTCAACTGAAAAGTGAATTTTGAATTTTGAACTGCAATTGTTTTTGCATATCCGGTTTTATTCCACACAAAAATTTCTGCTGTTAATTTCTTTGCATCAACAATCACGTAGTATTTTACTTTCTGTTCAAAATATAAAACTGATTTTACCTCACGATCTTTTTCGGCAGTAGATGGTGAAAGAATTTCAAAAATAAGTTCGGGTGCAAAATCAAGATGCTTGCCTTTTATCTCTTTGCAAACAACCAACACATCGGGTTCAACAATGGTATCATCATCAATCACCCAATCAATTGGCATGTATTGGCGGCATTGCTTGCACGACTTAAGCACTCTTCTTAATTCAGCAAGTATATTATCATTCACTCTTTGATGGTAAGGGCTTGGCGCAGGAGACATTGCATAGGGTACTCCATCAATCAATTCCCATTTGTCTTTCCAATTTTCCCAATCGTTGATTGTGTAATGGGATGCATAAGATCTGTTGACAGTATAGGACATGTTATTTTGTTGTGAAGCGAAATTAAAATAATTCGGTGATGCTAAGCACAATAGTATTTCAAAAAAGTTTCCTGCACCCCGAGCACTCGGGGTGCGGGAGATTTATTTTATCCCAGCAACTCTTTCTTCGCCGCCTGCAACAATTCATTTACACCTGCTTTCGATGGCGCTTCACCATACACACGCAACAGCGGTTCGGTACCTGATGGGCGAATCATGATCCATTCGTCATTGCTGAAATGATATTTGTAACCATCAATATCCTCAATGCGCATCACCTGATACTTTCCGAATGATTTGAAATCACCATTCTTGCAACGCTCAATAATTTGTTGCTTGAGTGATTCTTCCAAATGCAGATCGAGCCGATCAAAATAAAATGCACCCACCACATCATACACTTCCTGAATAATCTGCTTCATTGTTTTTCCCGTCTTGGCCATAAACTCAAGCAGAATTAATCCGTCCCAAATTCCATCGCGCTCGGGTATGTGACCTTTCACAGCAATGCCGCCCGATTCTTCACCACCAACCAACACATCTTCGGTCACCATTTTTTCGCTGATGTATTTGAAACCGATTTTTGTAATCTCGATTGGCAATCCATATTTCACGCACATCTTTTTCACTTTATCTGAAACAGAAAAAGCTACCACCACTTTGCCGCTCATCTTTTTGTATTGATTAAGGTAATGAATTAGCAGCAGAATAATGTGATGTGCATCAACAAAATTTCCGTCTTCATCATACATGCCAATGCGGTCAGCATCGCCATCGGTTGCCCAGCCGCAAACATTGTTAGGTGAATTTTTTATGAGGGAAGAAAGTTCGCCGAGATTTCTGTCCAATGGTTCAGGTGCCTGACCTTTGAAACCTGGATTGTAATCGCAATGCAAAAGAATGGGACTCTTTAAAAGTTGCGGCACCACATTTTGTCCTGCACCATACATGGCGTCGTATGCTACCACGATGCTGCTGTTGTTGATGGCATCAAGGTCGAAATTTTTTCTTACATGATCAACATACAAAGTTTCCAAATCAACATACTCTAACAAACCACCCGATTCATAAGTTGACAGTAAAACATTTTGTTCATCGGCAACATCAGGTATCATGCTCTCAACTTCTGCGATCACAGCGGGTGAACTTGGTCCGCCGTGTTCGCCTTTTAATTTGTAACCGTTGTATGATGGAGGGTTATGACTTGCAGTAATCACCACACCGATTCCTGCACCATAATGTTTTGTTCCTAATGAAACCATGGGTGTTGAAACAAAACCTTCGGCCAAAAAAGTTTTTACTCCATGCGCACACATTACCTGCGCTGTTGCTTCGGCAAATAACTGACCACCGAAACGGCAATCATAGCCGATCACCACTTTAGGTGTTGGATAATTTTTTTTAATCCACAGTGCAGTGGCTTGTGCAACACGCTTTACATTATCTACTGTGTAATCCTGTGCAATGATGGCGCGCCAGCCATCGGTACCGAATTTTATTGAAGTCATTTTGGGTGAAAAGTGAAAAGTGAAGAAATAAATTACATCCGCAAATATAGGAAGTGGAGAATGTGTTATTGAAGCAAAGGAAACATTTTGATAATTGTTTTTGGAAATGAATTTAGTTTAATTGAAAAGATTAACTTACTGCTTACAGATAAAAATGTATTTTTGATTGAGTAAAAAAACAGTTATTAAAATGAAAATAAAACTACACTGCACCATCATCATTTTATTCGCAATGGAGATGCAACAAATGAACGCACTATTGAAATTCCCAATCAAGCAACAGGTCCTATTACTCTTCACTCATCTTTAATCACTAAGTCATGCGCAAAATATTTTTAGCAAGCGCTACGCTTGCGTTATCTATTCAACTTTCTTTTTCTCAAACATGGGACTCGATGGGATGTGGAATTACGGGTTCTTCTGGTCATTCAGTTTATACAATAGAAGCAGATTCAATTCATGATTGGATTTTCGCGGGAGGGAATTTTGATTCTGCCGGCTGCAAAGAAATTTTTGCCGCTGCCTATTGGGATGGTGCTGATTGGCACGGAACAGGACAACCATATAATGCAATATTCTATGATTTTTGCCTTTATAACGGGGAGGTGTATGCCGCTAAGAACAATGCTGTGGTAAAGCTACAGGATACATCGTGGGTTTTGGTGGGGAGTTGTTCCGGAGATGCACATTGCCTGAAAGTGTTTAATGATAAACTGATTGCAGGCGGAGAATTCAGTAAAATTAATAGCACAACGGTTCATTATATTGCGCAGTATGATGGGAGTACGTGGTCGCCGATTGGAAATGGATTCACGGGACTGGATCATGATGTGGAATCTTTAGCCGTTTTTAATGGCGAGTTGATCGCCGGTGGTTTTTTTGATACTGAATTTGGCGACACCACACAACTAAACAACATCGCCTGGTGGGATGGTACTAAGTGGCAGCCGCTTACAGGAGGCATC
>JAJAYG010000521.1 GCA_026786335.1 Chitinophagales bacterium
GGTTAATGGTGACTGGAAAAGTTTGTGGATGGGTCTTGTTGCTGCGGCCACTCTTTTCATTTTAAATTATGGAATGAAAATTCTGATTTACAAGAGTGCGATCGTAAATAAAATGATTGAAGGCGACCCTATTGTTTTAATTTATAATGGCGAAATGATTGATGAAAATTTGCGCAAACAAAAAATCACCCTCAACGAAATTCAAAGTGCAGTGCGTGAACATGGGATTGATGATATAGCGAATGTAAGCCTTGCAATGCTTGAAACAGATGGCAACATCAGTGTTGTTTCTTACGAAGAAAAGAAAAAGACAATGTTTAAGAGAAAGAAAAAAATACCTGCAAGAATGTTGGATTAAATTTCTTTGCTTGCCAAATAAATCCTGTTTCTTAAAATAAGAAGGAACCTAAAAATCCACCTCGAGCCGCAGGTTCAACCTTCGGCCTGTGAGATAATTGGGAACAGCATAAACAACATTGTTGAGTGCCTTTACCCATGTGTAGGAGATTTCATTTGATACGCCAAGCAGATTAAATACTTCGAGTGAAATCCAAATCTGTTGAAAGTTGCTCCACATTTTACTGTCTTGATTTTTCTTTTTCTTTCCATCTAATAACAAAGCCGAGAAACCAATATCAACTCTGCGATAAGGAGCAAGGCGGAGCGTGTCGCGTGCACGCACATGATCGGGCGGGCCGGTTGGAAAACCGGTTCCGAATAAAAGATTGAGGTGAACTTTGAAGTTTTCATTTCCCGGAATATAATCCTGAAAGAACATTCCGAAATTTAAAAACTGATCGGTAGGCCGTGGAATGTAGCCGGGAATAAATGGAATGCTGTCAATGGATTGTATGGTTCCATCATCATTGTAATTCGTATTTACAGTGTAAAGTGTATCATCATTTAAATTCTCTCTGGTTTGCAACAGCGATAATGATATCCATGACTCGGCACCTTTTACAAATTCACCATTCAATCTAAAATCAATTCCGGCAGCATAGCCATTTGCATTGTTAGTTCCATAGTACCTAATGCGTACATTATCTAATTCATACGGATTTAAATCGTAGAGTTGTTTAAAATAAAGTTCAGTTACAAACTTGAAAGGGCGGCCCCACAATTGAAAATTATAATCGGTTCCAAATAAATAATGAATGGAGCGCTGCGCTTTAACATCGAGATGTAAATTTCCGTAGAGATCACGCAGCTCACGGTAAAATGGAGGTTGATCATAAGCGCCTATTGCTCCTCTAAAAACCACATCACGTTGCCACACTGGTTGATACGAAACTTGTGCACGCGGACTAATGATGAGTTGGTTGTTAAGATCCCAATAATTTAATCTTGCTCCATAAGTTATAGCGAAGTTTCGTTCTGCATTCAGCGTCCAGGAATCTTGAAGAAACGCATCATAGCGGTTACTTGAAAAATTATATTGAGTTAGAATAACATTCTGCAGATTAATCTGACTTGTTGAATAAGGAAGTGAATAGCCGGCAGAGTCAATTCTGTTCCACTCGCTCAATTGATCATTAATAATTTCGTGGCTGTAATCAGCTCCCCACTGCACATAGTGATTTTGTTTATAGTAAGATCCTTTGTGCGAAAATTTGTAAACTGTTGCATCGAGATAATCACGAGCCCAATCATGATCGGTTCCTACTCCTATGTAATAAAGTGTTTGACCGAAACTGCTTGAACCCAAATTATTTGAAACTTCCCCTAAAAAATACTGACCGATTACGTCATACGTTTCCTGTTCCTGATCGCGATAAGCTGATGCAAGAAACTTAAGATTTACATGTTGATTCAATTTGTAGTTAAGTGAAGCTCCCAACATGCCTGTATTGTATTGATCAACTTCCTGCCCGTCAAAAAATACTTCGAGCCGCAATGTTTGCTGTATGGTTCCAAAAGTTGTTACACGGCTTTCGGGAACAAACTGAAATTGATTGGCAGAATAATTTCCAAGAATTTCAAAGGTCAATTTCTCAGAAATATCATACTGCAGATCGGCCTGTACATCTAAAAAATTAGGGCGGTATTCACCAGTTGTTTCCAGCGAGTTCAACAAATATTGCTGTGTTTTATATCGCGCACCAAATAAAGTTCGTAAGCGATTATTCTTAGAACTTCCTTCGAGATTCAAACTTCCTCCCAATAAACTTATTGAAGCAGCACCACCAAATTTTTTTGGTTTCTTGTATTGAATGTCAAGCACGCTCGACATTTTATCTCCATAGCGCGCCTGAAAACCGCCGGCAGAAAACAAGAGTGAACCAACCATATCAGGATTAATAAAACTTAAACCTTCCTGCTGCGATGAGCGCACCAAAAACGGGCGAAAGATTTCAAAGTCATTTACATAAACTAAATTCTCATCGTAGTTACCACCGCGTACTGAATATTGTGATGAGAGTTCATTGTTCGATGCCGCACCCAAAACTTTGAGCATGGCTTCAACACCGCCTGCGGGAGAAACCATGTTTTCAAATTTCTTTGGGTCAATCTTGATCATGCCCGCTTCATCACGCACTTCTTTATCTTCTATAGTAATATCTTCAATCACGTAAGGTTTTGAAATCATTACCAAATAATATGGCAAGCGTTGACCGGCTTTTAGCTGAACTGTTTTTTCATAATCTTCGTAGCCGATATGTGAAAATGTAAGGGTTACATTTTTATCTGCAGGAATCGAAATCTCATAATTACCCAATGAATCACAAACATCTCCCTTACCACCTACCGATTCATTAACAGTTACATCATCCATGGGATTTCCTATCTCATCCCGAATGTTTCCATACACGGTTGCCGTTTGCGCAAACGTGCTAAGGGAAATTATATAAAGGGAAATGAAAAGAAATAGTTTGCGCATTGCGTGCTTGTTCAACGTCAGTTATACCTGTGAAGTATTTGGAAGAAAGTGTTTAAGCACCGAGATTGTTTCAACCGGATTCCTGGATGAGAAAACTGTATTACCTGCCACCAATACATCGGCGCCGGCACGTAGTAAAGCAGTAACATTATTTAAATCAACACCACCATCAATTTCAATTTTTGCTTTTGAATTTCTTGCAAGAATAATATCTTTCAACTGCCGCACTTTGTTGTAAGTGTTTTCAATAAAACGCTGTCCGCCAAAACCGGGGTTCACACTCATCATACACACCACATCAACATCGGCAATTATTTCTTCGAGTAATGAAACCGGCGAATGCGGGTTGATGGCAACACCGGCCATCATTCCTTTTTCTTTTATTGCCGCAATGGTTCGGTGCAAATGCGGCGATGCTTCGAGGTGAACACTTAAAATATCGGCACCGGCATTTTTAAAATCATCAATGTATTTCTCGGGTTCCAAAATCATCAGGTGAACATCGAGTGGCTTGGTAGCAATTTTTTTTACTGCTTTTAAAATCGGAAAGCCAAAAGAAATATTCGGCACAAATCTGCCATCCATTACATCGCAGTGAATCCAATCGGCTTCGCTGCGGTTGAGCATTTCAATATCTTCATTGAGCTTGCCGAAATCGGCAGATAAAATTGACGGAGCAATCAAGTGTGACATGCGGCGAAGATAACCGAAAATGACTGCCTTGCGATTGGTGGAAGTTGAGGTTGAGGTTAATAATTCTAAGTTCAAAATTCTAAATTCGTTTCTTAGTTCGGTTTCCATAAAGGGAAATAATCTGCTATTTTCAAACTCATATTTGCATCATCAAAACAGAAAATTATGAATGGCAATGAAATAAAAGAAGCATTGATTAAACTTAACATCGCTCCTAAAACAGTTCTTTATAACAATGAAAAAAGAATTCTGCTGCAATTTGATTTCAATGAAAAATTAAACACTGCAGTAAAATCTTTGGAAGGAAGAAAATGGAGCAAGACCTTAAATGGGTGGCACATTGCTGCTGATAAAAAATTATTAGAGGGATTAATTAGAGCGCTTGGGCCAATTGATACACAAGATTCAGACTTAACAAACGATTTAGTTGACTACCTTGAAAAGTACAGTGATAAAATTAAACTCAAAGGTTATAGCTACAACACACTTAAAAGTTACAGGTATCACTTTCAGAGTTTTTTAAATGTTGCATTAAAAAAAACAAACATTGATCTTCTTACAAAAGATGATCTCGAAAAATATTTGCGATGGCGGCAAAAGAAAAAGTTTTACAGCCACAGCGACCAAAACCTGCATATAAACGCAATAAAGTTTTATTATGAAGTAGTGTTAGGGCGGCATCGAATGTTGTTTGATTTGCCAAGACCCAAA
>JAJAYG010000522.1 GCA_026786335.1 Chitinophagales bacterium
AAATTGCAATCATCTCAAATAATATGGGCTCATGAATATTGAGGAATGAATAATAGTACCGAACTGCACGGCGTAAAATTCTGCGAATCACATAACCGGCTCCGGTGTTTGAAGGAAGCTGTCCGTCAGCAATCGTAAAACCGATTGCACGAATGTGATCACTCATCACACGCATTGCAATATCAGTCTTCGACCCCTCTCCGGCTCTCCCCAAAGGGTAGAGAGTGTTGTCGCCATATTTTATTCCAGATTTTTTTTCAATGAATTGAATGAAGGGCTGAAAAATATCTGAATCGTAATTTGATTTTTTATTCTGAAGTACACGGGTTAGTCTTTCGAAACCCATTCCTGTATCAACATGTTTTGCAGGAAGTGGTTTTAATGATCCATCGCTGCTGCGGTTGAATTGCATAAATACCAGATTCCAGATTTCAATAACTTCAGGATGGCTGGCATTCACCAAAATTTTTCCGTCAATTAATTTTCTATCTCCATCATCGCGGGCATCAACATGAATTTCGGAACAAGGACCACATGGGCCTGTTTCACCCATCTCCCAAAAATTATCTTTTTTGTTTCCCAATAAAATTCTGTCTTCAGCAATCCATTGCTTCCAGAAATTAAATGCTTCACTATCTCTTTCAAGATTTTCTTTTTCATCACCTTCAAAAACTGTTACATACTATCTATCAACAGGAATTTTATAAATCACAGTGAGTAATTCCCATGCCCATGCTATTGCATCTTCTTTAAAGTAATCGCCAAAACTCCAGTTACCCAGCATTTCAAACATCGTGTGGTGATAGGTATCAATACCAACTTCTTCCAAATCATTGTGTTTACCAGAAACACGCAAACACTTTTGAGTATCAGCAATTCTTTTTGAAACAGGAATTTTGTCACCTAAAAAAATATCCTTGAATTGATTCATTCCCGCATTGGTGAACATGAGCGTAGGATCATTCTTTACAACAATAGGAGCCGATGAAACAATCGAATGTTGTTTTGTTTTAAAATACTCCAAAAACGTGCTCCTAATTTCTTTTGCAGTCATCATATAAAATCAACTTAATAAGTTTTACTTAAATAATTATTTTTGCAAGGAAGGTAATCTGTAATGCAGTCGCAAAATTAGCCAAACAGATTTCAAAGCAAATGAAGAAAGTAAAGTATTATTATAACACACAATCACTGCGGTACGAGAAGTATGAAATTGCTTTGAGTACTCTTGTATTGCGTGCAGTTGGTTTCATCTCTGCTGCCTTGGTGTTTGCTTTCATCATTGTTGCGCTTGCATACTCCTATCTTGATTCACCAAAGGAAAAAACATTAAAACGTGAGATTGCAGAATTGCAATTGCAATATGATAATCTTAATGAACAACTTGATCAGTTACATGCTGTGGCTTCAGATCTACAGGATCGTGATGATAATATTTACAGAGTAATCTTTGAAGCAGAGCCCATTTCTTCGAGCATCAGGCAAGCAGGCTCAGGAGGAAATGCGAAGTATCGCGAATTAGCAAATTATGAAAACAGTGATTTACTGGTTTCCACTTCCAAAAAATTAGATGAGATCAAAAAGCAACTTTACATTCAATCAAAATCTTATGATGAAATTTCGATACTCATTAAAAAGAAAGAAGAAGTACTTGCATCAATACCAGCCATTCAACCTATATCCAACAAACAATTGAAATACATTGCTTCGGGTTTTGGAATGCGCATTGATCCAATTTATAAAATTCCGAAGATGCATGAAGGCCTCGATTTTTCTGCGCCAACAGGAACGCCCGTGCATGCAACCGGAAACGGAGTTGTAAGCAACGTTGAGTACGGTTATACCGGTTATGGCAATCACGTTACTTTAACACACATGGTAGGTTATAAAACGATGTATGCTCACCTGAGCAGAATTATTGTTAAGAACGGGCAAAAAATAAACCGAGGTGATTTGATTGGTTATGTTGGAAGCTCCGGTAAATCAACAGCACCACATTTACATTATGAGGTTTGGAAAAACGGAAGAAAGATTGATCCTATTAATTTCTTTTTTAATGATCTCACTCCTGCGCAATATGAAGAGATGCTTAAGATTTCAGAGCAATCGAACCAATCATTCGATTAACGCTTGTGCAGCATTCTTTTAATAAACTTTTGTTCTCTCCTGTTAAAGAAATTTTTTCCATGGTTTGTAAAAACACTTGAGCCATTCAATAAAAATAAAATTGATGAAGTAGCTAAAAACAAAAAGCACCAACTTTGTTGGTGCTTTCTGTTTTGCAAAGGTTGCTAACTATCTTTTTTTCTTAGCAACTTTCTTTGCGCCTTTCTTAGCAGCTTTTTTAGCAGCTTTCTTTTTTGTAGCCATAGTTTTTGTTTTTTGTTGAATCAAAGAACGCTTGAAAAAATTTCGAATCGCAATTTTTTGTGTTACAATTATTCACACACAAATGTGAATAAGGTGAAATGAACAAATCGAAATTGATTTTGAATTTTAATTCTGTAAAATATTTTCTGCTGTTTTTCATTTTCAAAAAATTATTTTCTGATGCTCAAAAATATTTTTATTCATTTTCTCCTATGAAAAATTATTTTCTCATGTTGCTTTACAAATAAAATTACTTGTCTGATTTTTTTTTCTGTTGTGAAAATAAAAATCAAGAATCAATTTTTATTTTTTTCTGTGACCTGCAATGCAGACAATTTTTTTATTTTTTTTATTGAAAAAATTATTTCGCTTGATAATAAATCTTCAATGGAGTTACTGAAGTTGCATCTTCAAGAATTAATTCGGTGAGTGTGAGCGAAACAATTTTCATTTTGTAATCCTGTTTCATCGACTCATCTTTTATCGTCAGCATCATTTCTTTTTCATTCACGTTCCATTTTCCCATAATCAATCCATCAGGATTTAATCCTTGCGCCGAAGAATGATCTTGTTTTAAAATCAAAACAAAATCATTGAGACCCTGATCGGGTTTTGTAGTCTTTCCGTTCTGCTCAATCATTTTAAGATTCCATGTTTTGCTTAAACGATTTTCAAGAACTGAAAGCGGAGTTTGCGCAAATGCATTTACGGCAAATAAAAAAAGCAGCATTGAAATAAGCGCTGCCTTTGGGTGTTTTTTCATAGGGGGAATCAAATAATTTGTGAATGGTAAAATGAAACAGAAAATATTTTTTAAAGAGTGCCGCGTAATTCCTGCTCTCTTTCAATTGCTTCAAACAATGCTTTAAAATTTCCTTTACCAAATGATTGCGCTCCTTTGCGCTGAATGATTTCGTAAAATAATGTTGGACGGTCTTCAACAGGTTTAGAAAAAATCTGAAGCAGGTACCCTTCATCATCACGATCAATTAAAATTCCTAATTCTTTAAGTGGTAATAAATCTTCATCGATGTGCCCAACTCTGTCAAGCACTGTATCGTAATAAGAAGAAGGCACTTTTAAAAATTCAATACCGCGTGATTGAAGTGCATAAACGGTTTCAATAATATTATCCGTTGCCATTGCAACATGTTGCACCCCCTGGCTTTTATAAAAATCAAGATACTCTTCAACTTGCGATTTCTTTTTTCCTTCAGCCGGTTCGTTGATCGGGAATTTTATTCTTCCATTACCGCCGCTCATTACTTTACTCATCAACGCAGAATATTCAGTGCTGATGTCTTTATCATCAAATGACAGAATGTTTTTAAATCCCATTACATCCTCATAAAATTTCACCCAAGTATTCATTTCATTCCAACCCACATTACCTACCATGTGATCTACAAATTTTAATCCCACCGGTTCTGCCTTCACAATTGAATTATATTTTTTATAGCCGGGCATAAAAATTCCATTGTAATTTTTTCTCTCTACAAAAACATGCACTGTTTCTCCATAAGTATGTATGCCTGCACGAATAACTTCACCATCAGCATCTTTCTCCACTCTGGGTTCAAAAAAAGATTTGGCTCCGCGGGTAATAGTTTCATTGTATGATTTAACTGCATCATCAACCCATAATGCAATCACCTTAACGCCATCGCCATGTTTTTTTACATGCTCAGCAATTTCTCCTTCATTGGTAAGCGATGCAGTTAACACAAAACGAATCTTGTCTTGTTTTAAAACATAAGATGCTTTATCTCTTACACCGGTTTCAAGGCCCGCGTATGCAATAATTTCAAAACCAAATGCGGTTTGGTAATAATGTGCGGCCTGCTTTGCATTGCCAACATAAAATTCCACATAGTCGGTTCCGTTGATCGGTAAAAAATCTTTTTGAATGGTTGGTGATGGTGTAGTTGCAGTAAATGTTTCCATATTGAAAATATTAAATGGTGATCAGTTTTATTTTTTCAAACATTAAAGTTAAGAAGAAGATTGGGAGAAGAAAAATGACTTTAGTCAAGTTTCATTTCAGGTATATCACCTTCTACAATTAATCTTCCTGCTGTTTTAGATTTTATTTCTTCAACACTAACACCCGGTGCGCGCTCGAGTAATTTAAAACCATCAGGTGTAACATCAAGCACAGCAATCTCGGTTACAATTCTTCTAACACACTTTACACCTGTAAGCGGTAGTGTGCAATGTGGTAATAATTTTGATTCTCCTTTTGGGTTCGTGTGCATCATTGC
>JAJAYG010000523.1 GCA_026786335.1 Chitinophagales bacterium
CAATGAGTCAACGCCACCCCGATCTACCTCCATTTTTTAAAACATGGAATCGCTTCTATGTCTTAGTAATTGTTTGGCTGCTTGTGCTTATTTTTCTTTTTCTTCTTTTCACTAAATACTTCAAATGAGTGCCGTTGATTGGTTGGTATTAGCCGGCACCTTGTTGCTTATTGTTGTTTATGGAGTTTATCAAAACCGCAAGCACCACAACTTAGATGGTTATCTATTGGGCAATCAATCTTTGCCGTGGTATCGGGTTGGGTTTTCAATTATGGCAACACAGGCAAGTGCCATCACTTTTCTTTCGGCGCCCGGTCTTGCTTACACCGACGGAATGCGTTTCGTGCAGTTTTATTTTGGTCTTCCGTTGGCAATGATTTTCATCTGCATTTTTTTTCTTCCCGTATACCACAAACTAAAAGTTTATACCGCTTATGAATATCTTGAACAAAGGTTTGATTTAAAAACCCGCTCACTCACCGCTTTACTTTTTCTCACCCAACGCGGTCTTGCAGCCGGGCTTACCATCTATGCGCCTTCAATCGTACTCTCGTCATTATTAGGTTGGAATATTTATCTCACCAATATACTTATGGGAGGATTGGTAATTACCTACACCATGAGCGGTGGAAGCAAAACCGTTTCAACCACACAACTGCAACAACTGCTGGTAATTTTTATTGGAATGTTTGCGGCAGGTTGGATGGCAGTGAGATTATTACCCGAGGGAATCGGATTCACCGATGCTTTGACGGTGGCAGGAAAAATGGGAAAGACAAATGTGATCACCACGAACTTCGATTTGAATGATCGCTACAATATCTGGAGCGGACTGATCGGAGGATTTTTTCTGGCACTCTCCTATTTCGGTACCGATCAATCGCAGGTAGGAAGATACCTTACCGGAAAATCCGTGGCGCAAAGTCGTTTGGGTTTACTCATGAACGGCATGCTTAAGATTCCGATGCAGTTTTTAATTCTCATGATTGGTGTATTGGTATTTGCATTTTATCAGTTTAATCCTGCTCCCATATTCTTCAATGATAAACTCGTTGAAAAAGTTTTAGCATCACCACACGCCGCTGACTTTACAGCGATCACAAATGAATTCGATCAACTGAATAAAGTTCGGAAGGAAAATGCTTATGCAATCATTGAAGGTATAAAAGATAAAAATGAGGTTGCTGTAAATGAAGCACAGAAAAAACTTCTTGCAGCAAATGAAAAAGGAAAAGCGTTGAGAACCGAAGCCATCGCTGTAATCAAAGAAACAATTCCTGCTGCAGATGCAAACGATACAAACTACATCTTTCTCACTTTTGTGTTGCACTACCTGCCGCATGGTTTAATTGGTTTACTCATTGCTGTGGTGTTTTGCGCCTCATGGAATTCAACAACAGCAGAATTAAATGCGCTCGCTTCCACCTTTGTCGTTGATATTTATAAAAGATCAGTAAATAAAAATGCAAGTCAAAAACATTACGTGAACGTATCAAGGTGGGCAACACTTTGCTGGGGAATTTTTGCAATTGGTGTTGCGCAAACTGCAAATCAGCTTGGGAGTTTGATTGAGGCAGTAAATATTCTTGGTTCACTCTTTTATGGGAACATTCTTGGAATATTTCTCACTGCTTTTTTCCTGAAGAATGTGAAAGGAACTGCAATTTTTATTTCAGCTCTTATCACTGAAGTTTTTATTATCACCATGTATTCAATGGATGCCGTCGCATTTTTGTGGTTGAACTTAATTGGCTGTGGGGTAGTAATGCTGCTCTCATTATTGATTCAACCATTTACTACCCGGCCAGAAAGCATGGAATAAAAAAAGCGGGTTTCATAACCCGCTTCAAAACTATTTCAAATACCGCAAATTATTTTTTCGCCTTTGCATCAGCAATAATTGCATCGGCTTGTTTTGCATAATCATCATTTTTGTCTTTCAAAGATAATTCCTTTGCTTGTTGTGCGGTAATTGCAGCTTCTTTATTCTTACCTAATTTCAATTCAATCTTTGCTTTTGTAATCATAAACCAATACGCTTCGGGGCGGGCCTCAATGGCTTTATTGATCCATACATAAGCTTGATTCAAATCTTTTCCGTTTTCAAAATAATATCTTGCTGCCTGACCATAAGGTGGCTTATCGCCTTTCATTGCCACATCAATCTGCGCCATAATTTTTGCATCAATATCAGCAGTTACATGCATACGAACAAAAGTTTTGTTCCAGAGTATATCAATATCGCATGCATCGGGCTTTATATTAGCAATATCAATTGTAAATGTTTCCATGGAAAAAGGAAGGGTCTGGGTAGGAATAGTGAATCGTGCAAGATCATTTTCTTTCTTATACCCGTCAGATCCCCACAGCGAAGTATCTTTTGATATAATGATTGTCCATGAATTCTTTCCGGGAATGGAATAGAGTGCATATTTACCTGCAGGAACATTTTTGCCTTCCACTTTTACATCTTCTCCAAAAGAAATTTTGGTAGATGCATTTGCGCCTGTGCGCCACAACGAATCAAAAGGAATCAACCCGCCAAAAATTACTCTGTCCTTTACGCCCGGTCGGCTATAGGTGATTTCAATTGTTGAGGTGGCAAAATTCTGAGATAAAGTTGCAACAGGACTTGGAGCAGGAATATTCAATGTCTGTGCTTTCAAGCTACCGGTAAAAAATAATACTACAATTACTATTAGGATATTTTTCATGATTATAGATTTACATTTAGCGAGCAAATATAGGTGAGCATAAATTGTCCTTCGATAAACTCAGGATGACAATTGTGAAAGGTCAAATGTGAAAAGTGAAATGGTTTTACCACAGAAAGCACAGAGAAAAGGAAATCACAGAGATCACTGTGGGAACTCTATGAAAAAAATCTCTGTGATCTCTGTGGTAAATTTCTAATTAATCAAAGACCACCTTTGAAAATATGGAATTGAAAAAAGAATTGAAGCGGGAAATGTCGCTGTTGCAGGCAACCTCGATCAACATGATTGATATGGTTGGCATCGGTCCGTTTGTAACCATTCCATTGGTGATTGGAATGATGGGCTCGCATTTTTTATGGGCATGGTTGCTTGGCGCAACCATCTCTTTTGTTGATGCTTTTATATGGAGCGAATTGGGTTCGGCCAATCCAAAAGCGGGTGGCAGTTATAATTTTTTAAAGGAAGCGTATGGAACTAAGTGGGGAAAATTTTTCTCATTCCTGTATGTATGGCAAACATGTGTGCAAGCACCATTGGTAATTGCAAGCGGCGCCATTGGTTTTTCACAATATGCTTCATTTATTTTTCCTCTTGATGAATGGGGAAAGAAAATTCTTTCGGGAAGTATTGTGATTGTGTTAGTGATTCTTCTTTATAGGGAAATAAAAACAATTGGAAAAATAAGTGTAATCCTTTGGCTGAGTGTGATTGCAACAATTGTGTGGATCATTATTGGGGGAATCAGTTATGCTCATCCGGTCGAAAATTGGTTTTCATCTGCAGTCGAGTTACCCGATTTCAGTTCCATGTTTTTTGTTGCAATCGGTGCAGCTTCTGTAAAAACTGTTTACAGTTATCTCGGCTATTACAATGTTTGTCATTTGGGTGGTGAAATAAAAAACCCGGAACGCAACATACCACGCAGCATTTTTATTTCTGTTGCAGGAATAGCTGTGTTGTATTTGCTCATGAATCTTAGCATCACCCGTGTAATTCCATGGCAAGAAGCGCAACACTCTGAATTTATTGTAAGCAGTGTGATTGCAACCATCTATGGAAATCAAGCTGCATTAATTGCTACAGCATTGGTATTGTTGATTGCATTCTCTTCATTGTTTGCCGTAATTCTTGGCTACTCACGGATTCCTTATGCAGCAGCAGTTGACGGACAGTTCTTTAAAATATTTGCCAAGCTGCATCCAACAAAAAATTTCCCTTACGTTTCATTGCTTGCACTTGGCGCAGTTGGTTTTGTATTCAGTTTACTTTTTAGATTAGGTGATGTAATTACTGCTGTGCTTGCCATGCGAATCATGATTCAGTTTGTGGCACAGGCAATTGGAGTAATTCTGTTGCGAAAGAAAAATGAAGCTGATAAAATCTCTGATTCATTTCATTCCAATAAAAAAACATTTCGAATGCCGCTATATCCGCTGCCTGTTTTTGTTGCGATCGTGATTTGGATTTTTATTTTTATTTCTACCGGCACTAAGTTCATGATTTCCGGAGGCATTATGATTGCAGCCGGCAGTTTAGTTTTTCTACTTAGAAATCATTTTCAAAAAACAGTATCATCAAACAAGATTGATCAAGATTTAAAAAAATAAAAATGAAATCAAATTTGAAAAATTCAAACTCTCTTCATTCCAAAAAAATTAGTTTTTCGGTTTATTCAACTCTATTTTAAGTTAACAACCAAAGCACAATTGTTATGTAAAATGGTTAACTTTATATATCTTAGCTTCGTAATAATTTCGATGATTGCGTTGTCGGGAAACAAAGCAATCATCTAGTAATGTTGAATTTGCGTCAGGCATTTTTGCATTTAATTTTTTCACTAATTAAAAACTGATAGCATGACAAAAATTATCACTAACGAATTTAAGAGAGGTGTTTTCCTTTCAATTCTCCTTTCAATCATTTTATTTTCATTTCAAACTTCATCTGCTTATACTGTAACAAGTATTACTGCAGCCTATCACAATGGTCAGGTATTTATTACGTGGAATTGTCCCACGCCAACTAATTTGCAATACAATCTGTATCGTTCAACATCGCCCTTGATTTCTTCAACTCAACTTACTTCAAATACAAATATGGGTTTTGTTAGAGACAACTCTTCAAAGAATATGTTTTGGAGTGACCAACTTAAGACTGATGTGTTTTATAAAATTCAAGCATCCGATGCACCGCTCGGCTCTTCTCAAGGTTTATATGTGGTTACTTGTACCGATAATCAATCTTATTATTATGCTGTAACAGTTACAAACCTCAGCGACAATGTGGAAGACAAAACAATCCTGGTTTCACAAAACAGTTTGCTGCTTCCTGTATCAGAATCTGCCGTACAGCCATTGCCGGTATGGCAAGATTCTATCACCACAAATAATGGTGAAGTAAAACAACACTATGTACTTTTTGGAAACAACCAAGACACTCCGCTTTATCCGGCAATGGTAAGTGTGGGTTCTTATGGCTTTAACTTCTGGTATATAAAGAGAGGCACGGCAAGTAAATATCCGTTGTTTATTTCTTTCGAAGGATTTGGAGCAAAGCCCGATGAAAATGTAGCGATCGATTCTGCATTCACTAACTGCTACATACTTGGCATTTTTGATTGGTGGCCTATTTATACTGATGAAGGTGAAGTAGGCAACAACTCTTTTTTTCTTGGCTATCACGAAGACTTTAATATTTATTCAAACAATAATCCTGTTCCAACTAAAGGTGTTATTAGAACTTACTCGCAGAATATAATTAACCAGAATATTAAATGGATTAAAAAACAATTTACTATTGACTCTGCTAAAATTTACTTGAAAGGAAGTTCATCGAGCGGTTACGGTGCGCTTTTAACAGCAGTGATACATCCCGAAAAGTATGCTGCCGTTTATACAATCGTTGAACCCAATGCTTTAAGCCCTGCCAGCAGTGAGATCACCAAACAAATGTGGGGTGTATCATCATCTAATATCAAAACTGACATTGTAAATTGGTCAACAGGCGACACACTCATTTTCAAAAGTTTGACTGATATACAAAAGATGCTAAACACCAATGAGCTTTTGAGTGTGCCTGTGATCTATGATATACACGGTAAAAATGATGCGTCGGTAGTATGGAGCACAGGAAAAATTACCTGGCTCGATTCATTAGAGAGCAACCACATGGGAGGCGCATGGTATTGGGACCAGCGTGATCATGGAGGAGGAGGAAAGAATTTTATTACGGAGGAAATCGAACCAAATTACTATCGGTTTGCAACGAACAAATCATATCCTGCATTTCAAAATTGTTCTATCAATCAGGATCCGGGAAATGGAACATCAACCAGCGGTGATCCTTACGGAGCTATTAACGGTTATCTCGATTGGCGTGATGATAACATTAAAGACAAAAAATGCAAATACTGGATCACACTAAAAGTAAAAGATTTTTACGTAGGCGGAGTGCTTGATTTGGAGCAATATTCAAATTGTACTTCAGATGTTACGATTAGGCGCGCGCAAACTTTTGCCCCGGCAATCGGCTCATTAATAAAATGGAAAGTAATGGATGTAAATAATATAAAAATCCAAAACAGTTCCTTCACATATAATGGAGGACTTATTATCATTCCGGGAGTAATGATTAACAAAACAGGTAATACACTTAAATTAACAATTGATGGTTGCGTTACAAAAATTGGTGATGATGAAGATGAAGACTTTGATGATGAAGACTCTCCTGTTTCATTTTCAAAATCACCGGATGGTTATACTGCAGATGTTGATTTGATTGAGAACGAACCATTGCAATTCATTATGTATGATTTATTAGGAAGAAAAGTTTGGGAAAAGAAATTACAGGGATTGCAAGGAGCTAATTTAATAAAAATTCCGGCCCCTTCATTTGGAATTTATTTGATC
>JAJAYG010000524.1 GCA_026786335.1 Chitinophagales bacterium
GTTGTGTCCACTGATTCAGCGGCTACACCGGTTGCCTTTGCAAGCATCTATAATAGAGAGTTAAGACAAGGAACAATTGCAAACCACCAAGGTTTCTTTTCATTTGCTGCGCGAATTGGTGATACCATTGAAATATCCAGTGTTGGGTATAAGAATGGACTTGCTGTAGTACCGGATATAGCAAACGGTCAAGCATTTACGGCATTGGTTTTTCTTCAACCCGAAGTTTCGTTGCTGCCTGAAGCGAGAGTTTACCCTTGGCTATCTAAGGAACAATTCAGGCAAGCATTTATTAATATTCCAATTCCAGAAGATGATCTTGAGAGAGCAAGAAAGAATCTTGACCCACAAACATTATTGGCTTTAGGTGAGAATTTGCACGATGCTAATATTATAGCAAAGCAATCTTTAAATGCCTATTCGGCAACCTATTATTATCAAGGCCAATATCAACCACAGACCATATTAAGTCCCACTGCATGGATGCAATTTTTTGATGCCTTGAATAAGGGGCTATTTAAGAAATAACAGGTTCACTCTTTTTTTTATTTTTTTAGTGGGAACTTCATTCGATAATCTACACTTACGATTCCTCTGGATATGTTATCAAGTTTCTTTTTAATTAACCTTTTCTTCAATGGGTTAAGATAGTCGACAAAAAGAACACCTTCAATATGATCATATTCATGTTGAATCACTCGGCCGGCCAATCCGTCAAAAGTTTTTATATGGGTTTTAAAATTCTCATCCATGTACTGAATCGTTACTTCATCATGCCTCACAATGTCTTCCCGAATTTTTGGAATACTTAAACAACCTTCATTATAATTACACTTCTCTCCTTCTTTCTTCAAGATTTTTGCGTTAATAAATATTTGATTGATTCCTTTTTCTCCTTCAAAAATATTTTCAATCTCAGTATCTTCTTCAAAATGTTTAAGTGCGGTAATTGTATCAACGATAAACAACCGAATTGAATGCCCCACCTGAGGCGCCGCTAAGCCGATTCCGCTTGCTACTTGCATTGTTTCAAACATGTCATCAATTAATTTTTTTAATCCAATGTAATCTGAATTGATTGCTTCCCCTTTTTTTCTAAGGATCGTATCGCCAAATGCTATAATCGGTAGTACCATTAATGAATTGATTCTAAATAATTCTGCAAAATAATAACTGCGCTAATTTTATCAATAAGCGCTTTGTCTCTTCTTCTTTTTTTATTTACTCCTGATTCTAAAATTGCTTGTTGTGCCATTTTAGAACTAAACCTTTCATCCACTCTAATAATTTTAAGGGAAGGAAATTTTATATTTATTTCTCTTATCACTGAATTCACATTTTTGCTGAATTCCATTGGGGAATTATTTAAATGTTTAGGATCTCCAATTATCAATAATTCAACTTTTTCATTTAAAAAATATGATTCAAGAAACTTTAACAATGAAGATGACTCAATTGTTTCTAATGAGGTTGCAATTATTTTTAACGGATCAGTAACCGCCACACCTGTTCTTTTTAAACCATAATCAAGTGCAATAATTCGGGACATGCTATTGAAATAAATCAATTAGAACAAAAGCAGAAAATACGATACTTGCAATTCCGTTTGTAGTAAAGAATGCGATGTTAATTCTGCTTAGATCATTGGATTTAACAATGGAGTGCTGATAGAGCAACAACAAAGTAAAAATTGAAAGCCCGATCCAATACCACATACCTAAATTATCTTTAATCCCAATAAAAGAAAGGCTGATAATTGTTCCTGCATGAACGATCATTGAAATCCAGAGTGAGGTTTTCTTTCCCCATTTTGATGGCAATGAAAACAGGTTATGTGATTTGTCAAATGCAGTATCCTGAAGCGCATATATTATATCAAAGCCACCAACCCAGAAAAGGACAGCTAATCCAAAAAGCACTGGCGCTAAATTGAATTCACCTGCTACAGCGAGATAAGCACCAATTGGTGCGAGCGATAATCCCAAGCCTAAAATAAAATGCGATAAGGCCGTAAATCTTTTTGTATAGCTATAGCCAAGTACAATCAACAGTGCAACAGGAGAAAGGAAAAAACAAATGGAATTAATAAAGTAACTGCAAGTAACAAATCCAATACAACAAATATTCACAAACGAAATTGCAGCTGCTTTTGAAATGAGCCCTGTAGGAATTTCACGGTTTACAGTTCTGGGATTTTCACCATCAAACCCGGCATCAACAATTCTATTGAAACCCATTGCTGCACTTCTTGCAAAAATCATTGATGCAACTACGAGTAAAAATTTTATCCAGCTAAAAGGATATCCATCATGCCAAACGGCAAGAAAGAAACCAATCATTGCAAAGGGTAATGCAAAAATTGTATGGCTGAATTTTATAAGCGAAAAATACTTCTTCATTGCTATTTGCTCACGTTGGAGGTGATCGTAAGTACGGTGCTTGCAGGATCAGTATTTGCAGTAATCGTTATTGTTTTGTTTTGCAATCCTTGTCTTCCTGCGCTGTTAAATTGAACTTCAATTTTTCCGGCTTCTCCCGGTGCAATTGGTTCTTTTGGATAAGTTGGTACCGTACAGCCGCACGAACCAATTGCATTTGTTATAATTAATGGATTGGATCCGTTGTTTTTGAAAAGAAAAGTATGATCAACAATATCACCTTCTTTTAAATTTCCGAAATCGTATTTCATTTCTTCAAATGAAATTGTTGACTTTGGAGCATCCTTGTCAGCGTTGCCTGTTAATGCCGGAACCCGTTCATTAAGATTTATGTGAGGAATAGCCATTTGGTTCTGATTCCTTTTTTCAACTAAAGTTAAAATGTCGATTACTGTCATAATAAAAACGGAGATCGTGATTACTACAAGAGAAAGCGTTTTAATGTTATCATTCATAATTCATAATTTACCTTAAGTCTGCAAATTTAACTACTATGATTAAAGCAACTAATACAAATCAATCAATGTGAATTACCAAACGATTCTTGGTTGAGGTGCTATTGAAAGAGTATCAAATTTGTTTTCTAAATACTTATGATAAGCTACTGAAGCAATCATTGCTGCATTATCGGTGCAAAATTCGTACATCGGCAAATAGAGATTCCACCCTTTTTTATCGGCGATTTTCTGAGCTTCATTTCTTAACAAAGAATTGGATGAAACACCACCGGCCAAAGCAATTTCTTTGATCTCAAATTCTTCAGCAGCTCGTTTCAGTTTGTTTAACAATATTGAAACTATTCTGCTCTGCACCGATGCGCAAATATCATTTAGCCGTTCTTGAATAAAATTCTTGTTTTCCTTTTCCTTCTCTTTCAAAAAATACAAAATTGAAGTTTTTAGTCCTGAAAAACTGAAATCAAAATCCTTTATTTTAGGTTCTGGAAAATCAAATGCATTTGCGTTACCAAGTTTTGCATACCGATCAATCAGCGGTCCACCAGGATACGGCAATTTTAAAAGCTTAGCTGTTTTATCAAAAGCTTCTCCGGCGGCATCATCAATGGTTTCACCAACGATTTTCATTTCAAGATATCCTTTTACCAAAACAATCTGAGTATGGCCGCCTGAAACAGTAAGGCATAAAAAGGGGAAAGCAGGAATGCTATTCGAAATAAAATGTGCGTGAATGTGCGCCTGCATATGATGTACTCCAATAACAGGTACATTAAGCGCCATTGCCATTGCTTTGGCAAATGAACTTCCAACCATTAAGGAACCAATTAATCCCGGGCCTGCTGTAAATGCAATAGCAGACAGTTTATTTGTTGTTATATCCGCTTTTAAAAGAGCTTCATGAACAACAGGAATAATCTTTTGAACGTGAACTCGGCTCGCCAATTCGGGTACCACACCTCCATATTGGTTGTGCTCCTGTTGCGATGCAATTACATTTGAAAGTATCTTGCCGTTTTGAATAACTGCTGCAGCAGTTTCGTCACAAGAAGATTCAATAGCAAGAATGTTTACTGGCATAAACTGCGGCAAGATGTTTGCAAAAATAAGAAGTAACTTTGACCACCTCTGAAACCCTTAACTATTGCAGGTTTGAGCGCATTTAAGAAAATTGCAAATATTCTATTGATCGTATTTGGAATCATCCTGATATTGATCGGCTATGTTGTTTATAAGATCAAAGATCCTGCATTTCAAACCAAAGTTGCAAAAGAAGCTACTGACTACTTATCAAAAAAATTAAATAACCAGGTTAAGATCGGTAGTGTAGAAATCAGTTTTTTTCATTCCGTTATACTCAAAGATATTTTAATTACTGATCTCAATAAAGACACGCTACTTTCTGCAGGGAAAATTGAGGCGAGATTAAAACTATTAAGCCTTATAAATAACAGGTATGTGGTTGACTATATTTTATTAGACAGCTCTTCGATTTTTTTGCATCGCCCGCTTGATGGCGGCGACTATAATTTTCAGTTTATAGTAGATGCCTTTGCAAGCAGTGATACTACATCAAGCACAACTCCTTCAACTGTTAAGCTGGAATTAAGTCAGGTAAAACTCAATCAATGCCACTTTGTTTTTTTAGATGAATGGAATACAACGAAGCTGAATTTTATACTTCCACTTTTACAAATTGATGTTAAAAAACTTGACCTTCAGAGACAAAAAATTGAGTTGCAAAGAATTTTATTTGATCGCCCTGATTTGAGAATTACGAAATTGATTAATCATGAACCTGATACTTCATCATTCCCGTTTCCTGATACGGTAGTTGTTCATATTAATACGCAACCGCTCCAGCTTTTTGTTTCATCTCTCGAATTCAAAGAAGCAAATTTTACTTATGATGATGAGAATGAAAAAGAGAATCCCGAAATATTTGATCCGGCGCATCAATCATACACGCATTTAAATATGAACATTGAAAACGGATCAATGATTAATGATACCATCAAAGGCCGGTTTGCAAATTTAAGTGCAACTGAAAAATGTGGTTTTGTATTGAATCATCTTGAAGGTGATGGTAAAGTTACTCCCTTCGAAGCCTCCCTTTCAAATTTGAAAATTGAAACTCCCAACTCAAAGATCACTGATTATTTCGCAATGAACTATTTCAATTTTCATGCTTTCTTAAATATAAATGAAGACCTTGTTCTAAAACTCAATTTAAAACAATCAACAATTGATTTAAAAGATGTCGCCTATTTTATTCCGGGTATTAAAGGCATTAATGAAAAGGTAATTGCTGACGGTAAAATTCAAGGGGCGCTTGATAACATTAAAGGTAAAAACCTTTTACTTAAAGCCGGCAACGCTACAAAATTTGATGGCAATATTGAGATGAAAGGGTTGCCCGATATTGAAGAAACTTTTATTGATTTTAA
>JAJAYG010000525.1 GCA_026786335.1 Chitinophagales bacterium
ATACAAATGAACGTAAAGGATTTTTTTGTGGGCGGAATTTTAGATGCACTTCAGTACAATTCATGCACAACTGATATTACCTTCAGGCGACTTCAAAAATTTAAACCCCCTATTGGAACGCTAATTAACTGGAGCAATACCGATGTAAATAATTCAATCATTCAAAGCGGTTCATTTATTTATCTTGGCGGGGCGTTATTGATCAATGCAATTCAAATCAATCACACCGGTAATACCATTCAATTAAAAAAAGCAACTTGTTTGAAATCATCTTCTCCATTGAACGAAGAAAATGGACCTGCAGTAAGCGTCATTAATTCTGCAAACGGTTATGATGTGTTGATTGACGCAGATGCTGACGGAGAAATAATGATCAATCTATTCGATATTTCAGGTAAGCGAATTGAAAGCAGGAATCAATATTTATTGAAAGGAAGTAACTCGCTTCACATAGCAACATTACCAAGGGGTATCTACATTCTTCAACTTCGCGGAACTGATTTTAATACTTCAGTAAAACTTCTTTTTTGAAAGGAAGAAAATTTAAAAAGAGAATCAATGCCCTGTCACAAACTTCTTCACCTGATTAAAGTATTCATCTTTATTCGTGCTCAGTTTTTTTTAGTGCAGTTGCCTGTGCAACGCGCTTAACATTATCTACAGTGTATTCCTGCACAATGATGGCGCGCCAGTCATTGGTACCAAATTTTATTGAAGTCAATTCGCTATGGGTGTTTACCCCGCCACAGGCGGGGAAATGTGAAGAAATAAATTATCTCGCAAATATAGGGAGTGTGGATTGTGTTGGTAAATCCCCAGAGTTATTTTAATAATTGATTTTCGAATTGAATTTATTTTGTTAGAAGTTAAAATGAAAACAACTTGTTAAAGAAATTGTATTTTTGAAAGAGTAAAAAACCAATTACAAATGAAAACAAAAATCTTAAATGCCCTCGCAACTCTTTGCTTAACTTTTTTTCTTCAAACAACAAATTCTAATTCGCAGTGTATTTGCCCCAACACGCCATCAGATATTATTCTTAATTCCGGTAGTAGCTGGACTGTTACAATTGATAATGGAGGTGAGGATATTGCATGGGATGTAACAGCAATAGATGATGAAGACGATGACCTTATTAAGGATGACGGTTATGTAGCTGTTGGTAGTTCGGACATGGGTGGTACTAATGGCATTGATGCATTTGTAGTACGATTTAATACTGATGGAAGTACAACATCACCAGGTTGGATACATAATTATAATGGAAGTGATAATAATTATGATGTTGCTTATGCTGTCGAACAAACAACCAAAGGTGACTTAATAATCTGTGGTTCTACAAAGACCGATAATCTGAATCCTAATAAACCTAAAAATAATAATGTCTGGGTATTAAAATTAGATATTTATGGAAACGAAGTCCCTGGCTGGATAGGTGGAAAAGAATATGGAGGTGGAACAAGCGGCAATTATGTAAGCAATGATGTTGGATACGGATATTAAGGAAGATAAGGATGGTTATTATGTAATTGCAGGAACGGCAAGTGTAGGTGGTAATCAAGTTCCTACAGATGCGCATTTAGATGGTGATTACTGGGTATTCAGAATAAAGTCAGATGGGTATTTTGATGCTGATTATTCAAAAGTTTTTTACGGAGATAATCCCATTGGTGGCAATGATTATGCGCGAAGTGTTGTAGTAGATTGCTATAGCGGTGATTACTTTGTATCGGGCTGGTGCAAATCATGTGATCCTAATGATGGTGATGAACCACAAGTTCTTTTAATAAGAGTTCCGTTTAACGATTTCATTAGCTCTGTTAGCCAACCTTATGGGAATATCGATCAATATCACTTGTATGATTATGGCTCCAATAATATCATTCAACCGCACGATATAACTTTTGGTGTGTGCGATGCAAATGATGGCTTTTTCTCCCTTGGTACTCAACACCCGAATATTTTTGGTCTAGGTTGCTTTGGTACTACTCATGATTTTTTAGGAATAAAGACAGATGACGCTTTAGCTGAGGATGCAAATTTTATAGACGGTTGTGATGATAATACAAGTGGCGGTCTTGCCTATGGCGGGAGAAAGGGGGATAATGGTTGGTCTACCGTTCAAACTTGTGAGGGTTATTTAATTGTCGGTAATACAAAATCTAATAACCTTGATCTAACCTGCACCTATCCAACCTACCCTGCCGATTGCCAGGTCACTTGCAATCATTATAACTGTAACCCCATTGCTTACACTGAAGATATGTGGGTGGCTAAAATAAGCAGCAGCACAGGTGAGTTTATTTGGGATGAATCTATTGGCACTTCGGGTAATGATGGGGCTTATAGTATTGCACGGGCTGATGATAATACGTTTTTAATTGCAGGTTATGCAACCAACGCCACCAATAATGATTTTCAAGTGGTAAAATTTCAACTCGCTGAATGCCCACCTCCTTACAATTTGACAGCAGTTGTTGAATATTGTCAAATTAAATTTACGTGGGAGGGACTTGCTTGTGATCAATCTTATGAGTTGCAATACAGGAAAATTGGAGGTCTTTGGATTACAGTTAATACTACTGACCCTATATACCTTACCCCAACTTTATCATACGGTCCCTATCAGTTTAAAGTCAAAACGCAGTGTTCACCTGATGTGTATAGCGATGGTTATGTAGTATATGGTTCAAGCATCATTGTTCCTCTATCTTGCCTCAAACTTGCAGATGAAGATTTTGATTTAAGTAAATATTTATTGTCAATATCTCCAAATCCATCAGATGGTTCATTTGACATTTCACTTCAACTCGCTCAACAAACCACCAATGAGTTAGCTACAATTTATATTCTTGATCAGGTTGGAAAAATTGTATCTACCACTCATGGAACAATAGCAGAAAATGGAGTGATGGAAATTAAGATGTCAACTGGCAATCTTCCTTCAGGGTTTTATTGGGTAAAAATTATTCACCAAGGTAAGAGCTATCAAACAAAACTAGTGCTTCAAAAGGAATAATACATTTCACTGAAAAATTGAAAGATTATTTTTCAAGTTAATTTTTTCAAGAATATCAAAACATAAATCATTATGAAATCAATAATTTCTCTCATAGCGTTTCTTTCTTTCACATGCTTCTCGATCTATGCAGATTCTTGGATTCAAAAAGCCGACTTTGCCTGAAGCCCTCGGTGTTTTTCTGTTGGATTTTTAATCAATGAAAAATGTTACATTGCTACAGGAGGTGAAAAAAAGGATATGTGGCAATACGACCCTTCAATAGACAGCTGGTCACAAAAAGCAGATTTACCAGGTGATGGGAGGATCGGTGCAGCTGGGTTTGTAATCGCTACAAAAGGATATCTCGGTACGGGCCAAAATGATATCTATTACTATGATGATTTTTGGGAATACGACTCTGACGCAAATATTTGGATGCAGAAAGCAAACTTTCCCGGCGGAAAGCGTAGTTTCTCATTTGCATTTGCGATTGAAAGTAAAGGTTATATTGGTGGTGGGTCAACAACAAGTGCAAAAAAAGATTTTTGGGAATATGATACTTCAACAGATAGCTGGACTCAAAAAACTGATTATGGCGGTGGCAAAATTTCAGGGGCTAACGGTTTCGTGATTGCAGATAAGGCATATATTGGTACGGGCAGAGATAATGATCTTGCATATCGGGATGATTTTTGGGAATATGATCCGATAACGGATATCTGGACACAGAAGGCAGATTTTGCAGGAGGAGTTAGAGCAGGTAGTATTGGCTTTTCAATTAACAATTTAGGTTATTTATGTCTTGGTTATGTGCTTGATACCAACTACAATGATTTCTGGCAATATAATTTTGGTACTGATAGTTGGATTCAAAAATCTGATTATCCCGAGAGCGGATACGCTACCGGAATTTCTATTGATGGTAAGGGATTTATGGGCACCGGTGATGATATTGGAAATCACTGGTGGGAATATGATCCCGATACTCTTGCAACAATAG
>JAJAYG010000526.1 GCA_026786335.1 Chitinophagales bacterium
ATTCTGGTTCATTCAATGCATCATTCGACGTAAGCAAACTTTTACCTGGTATTTATTTCTTTATGGTAAGAAGCAGTGATGGAAAAAGCTGGCAGCAAAAATTTATAAAAGAGTAAGTATATAAACGATATGAAGGAGCGAGGCAGTTGTTATTTCTGCCTCGTTTTTTTTTGCTGCCTTGTTTTATTAATCACAATTACATTTACAAAATGAATCCCATCGTACTTTCAATTCCCATCTTCTTCATTCTTATTGGAATTGAAATTATTTACGATCGAATCACGAATAAAAATCTTTACCGCATTAATGATGCAATCAGCAATATCAGTTGCGGCATCTTCGAACAAATCACAGGAGTGTTTGCCAAAGTTTTTACCGTTGCAATGTTTGCAGTGGTGTATGATCAGTTTCGTTTTTTCACCATTCCCAATACATGGTATTGGCTGCTGATTTTATTGCTCGGTGTCGACCTTGCCTATTATTGGGCGCATAGAATGAGTCACGAAATTAATTTGCTTTGGGTTGGCCATGTAGTGCATCACCAGAGCGAGGAATACAATCTGAGTGTTGCACTCAGGCAAGGTGCATTTCAAAAAGTTTTCACTTCATTTTTTTATTTACCGCTTGCATTGATTGGTTTTAGTACTGAATTCTTTTTGATTCTTACCGCCTACAATACTCTCTATCAATTCTGGATTCATACCGAAGTAATAAAAAAACTTTGGGTGTTTGAATGGGTAATGAATACTCCTTCGCACCATCGCGTGCATCATGGAAGAAACCCAAAATACATTGACCGCAATCATGCCGGTATATTCATCATCTGGGATAAAATGTTCGGCACCTTTCAAAAAGAAGAGGAGCGGCCGGTGTATGGAATTACCACACCAATTGAATGCTGGGATCCGGTAACATCGCATGTAAAACCATTCACCAATTTGTGGAGCGATTTAAAAATCGTGAAAGAATGGAAATTCAAATTCCAATTGTTGTGGATGCCTCCCGGTTGGCTGCCAAAAAAATATGGCGGCTACCGCGAACTCAAAGATGTAGTGCCCGAAACCTATGAGAAGTTTGAAACAAAACTAAATGTTCAAATGAATTGGTACCTCTTCATTCACTTTCTTTTTATCATTGGCGGTGCTTCGATTTTTCTTTTCGGTATTTCAAATTTTTCATTCAACGAAAAAATTCTTTTTGCAGCATTGATCACTTTATCAGTTATGTCAACCGGTTTTTTATTTGAAGGAAAAACCTGGAGCAAATGGTTTGAGGCATCGCGGCTTGTCTCAATTGGTGCTATGCTGCTGTTTGTAATTCTTAATTCATCATTCTTAATTCCGTTTACAATTTCATTATTGCTCATTGTTCTTGCATCGCTGTATTGGCTGTTTCGTTTTTCATCAACACAAAAAAATCATGATGAATAATTCTGTTTCCCCTAAACATTTTATTTTCTTTTTTCTCATTGCTGCAATGCATCTTGCCGCAATTGTTGCGGGTAGCGGAGCTGAAATGGTGGTAACATTTACTAAACCTTTCTTACTGATTGCGCTACTTATTGTTTTCAGCCGGCTTACCCGCAACAGAAAAAATATTCAGATAAAATTTGTTTTTGCAGCCCTTATTTTTTCATGGTTCGGCGATGTTACTTTATTATTTCAGGAAATGAATCCAAATTATTTTCTCATTGGTTTAGTGTGTTTTCTTCTCGCTCATCTTGCGTACGTGATTTCATTTAAGCTGAGAACAAAATCAGGCATCAGCAACTCTCTGCCTTATAAGGAAGAGCCAGCGGGTATTCTAAGAAAACATCCCTGGCTTATATTTTTATTTCTCGGCTATGCAGCAATTATTCTTTCAATCACTTATCATGGTTTGGGAGATATGCTTGTGCCAGTAATCGTTTACATGTGTGTAATACTCATGATGGGGCTTACGGCACTCAACCGCTTTGGAAAAGTTTCTTCAATAAGTTTTAAGGAAGTTTTTGCCGGCGCAATTTTTTTTATGCTCAGTGATTCGTTGTTAGCAATCAATAAATTTTCTCAGCCAATTCCTTCAGCATCATTCTTAATTATGTTTACTTACATTCTTGCACAGTATTTAATTGTGAAAGGAATGTTGGATGAAGGGCAATGGAAAGAGATTATTACAAAAACCGGCGTGCCTGAAATTATAAAAGGTGAAATTTTAGAAGAAGGAGATCCTGAAATCACTTCGGCGGAAAAAAAACCTTAATCGTAACCTTCACCCTTTTATCTTCTCCCTTGATTTGACCGGGAATCCATGTAGGCATTTGTTTGATAACGCGAATTGCTTCTGCGCCGCAGCCACCACCGATATCATGTTTAACTTGTACATCGCTCAGTGATCCGTTTTTTTCAACTACTGCTGTTACTTCAACCTGCCCCATTATTTTATCGCGCTTTGCAGTGGCCGGGTATTTTGCATTTTCAGTCAGCCATGTTTTCTTCGCATCACTGCCACCCGGAAATTCGGGAGCCACCTCGGCACTTAAATATATTTTTGTGTCTTCTTTAACTACTACAGAATCTTCATCTGCTGTTAAGTCGCTTGCCTCATCCGTTTCTTCAGTAGCAATTTCATCCTCGTGCGCTCTTTGAACTGAATCAATAAAGTATTTTAAATGAAAATCACCCGACTTGTAATCAAACGTCATTTGCTCGGGAGAAAAAAGTGCACTGCATTCCTCATCATTGTAATTAAGAACTGTGTAATAGAAATCATTTTCCATTCGCTTGCTGTTCTTTACATCTAAGTATAAATGTGATTCACCTTGTTCCACAGTAATTTTTGTGCTGTCGATATAAATAACAGATGAAGTTCTGCTCGATGATTTTGATTTAACATCTACCCATCTCGATGAATAGAGCGTGAAAATTTGTGCTTGAGCAACTGCGAAAAATGAGATTAGCAAAATGGTTGCAAATACTTTTTTTTGCATAGCGGCTTAATTTATAGCTTGATTATTTTTTGGAATGAAAAAATCTTTGAATCATTCATTGATGAAGCTTTAAGAAAAAAAACTCCTGATGAAAGTTGATTAAGAATATTTTTAGAAAAAGCGAATTGATGGTTTCCGGATGTAGCATTCACTTTATTCTCAAATACCACTCTTCCAACCACATCAAAAAGTTGAAATTGAATTTGCTGAGAAGCAGAAACTGTTAGAATGATCATCAGGTTTTCTGAAAATGGATTGGGGTATGCAGCAACAGCAACTGATGATGTATCCTGTTCATCAATTCCAATATTTAAATTTGAATAACCTGGTGTAGGCGCTTCGAGTGAGATGATAGGTAAAGCACCATCGGGAAAACAACCGATTGAAACATCTGTGATTTGATTTTCCCATGCAACTGAATCAAGCAAAAGCGATGAAGTGTCCTGCACTTCATTCAAAAAAATATGTTCGCCTGCTGCGTTCAGTTTAAAGCTTGCGTGAAATTTTCCTTGCGATGTTTGTTCATCGCACCAAATTAAAACAAAACCATGAGCAGGAATTTCAACATCGGGCAATCGCCATTTATCAGGATTAGTTTTTTCATCACTTAAATATTTAAAATTGAGTGAAACCGAAAAAGAATCGGCATTATAAATTTCAACCCAGTCATCATACTCACCAAACTCATCAGCAACTGCTGTTGTATTAGAAGACATTATTTCATTAAAAACCAAATGCGGAATTGGTAATACAACAGTTGAATAAAAATTTTCGCGCGGTTCTTCTCCGGTTTGGGAATTGATATCTGTTGCTTCCACGAAATAAAAAATGGTATCGAAAATATTTGGTGCTATAATTCCAACTCCATAAACCTGATCATTGGGCAAACCATCGCTGTGCAATCCATCATCAAACATTGCAACTGAATTTATGGAGTTGCTATTAAATTTATAATTCAACATTACTGATGAAGGAATTAATTCATCTTCAACCCAGGCAGAAATAAAAACCGAATCATTTGCATGAACAATTTTTGGAGCATAATTCAAATTACTGATGATGGGAATTACATCCACTGTTTGCAATTCACTTTTTGTTTGATCGTGCCGCGTAGTGAAAAATGGTTTCAATCCATACTTAACGTGCGCACCAAGAGCAATCGTATAGGAGTTAAGAAAATCGTTGTAGCTCCATCCATAATCCAGCGTGCGGTAAGTATCTGCCTGCGCCGAAGATTTTATTTTAGGCAGAATAGAATCTATGATGGGGAAAATATTAGTGGTATCACCTAAACCTTGATTTAATTCATTCATAAAAAAAGTATATCGATCAACATATTCCTGAATACCAAAAATTCTTTTTACCAATGAAATGTTGAGTGAGTTATTGTACCATGAATAAATATTTCTTGTTCCCCAATCAATACCAAACCAGTCAATACCAAAAGTATTATCAGTGTCATAGGGAATGTATTCAAACTTACCGGTTGCAGGATGGTGATAGAGGTAAAAATTATTTTGATTGTAAGAGTAGTCATCCCAATTTCCGGTTGTTACATCAACTGCATAAGCACGCAAAAATGAATTTACGTTGAATACTTTTTCTAATTCAACCGGCAATTGATTATCTGATGTGTTGTTTATAATCGAAATGAAATTTGCGAGATCATTGTAATCATCTTCATCTTTATTTGTTTGAAGATCATAAGCCCGGCGGCCGTTCACTTCGAATTTATAATCATCGCCATAACTACTGATGTAATTTAAATCGGCAGGGTAGAGGCATTTGTAAAGATTGCCGTTTTTATTTCCAAACCTGCTCTCCATCATTTGCTCATCAATATTTTCAACATTGATATAAAGCCCGAAATAATTTCCATTGATGTAAAAGTCAACATGGTTAGCACGAGGACCGGGAACTTTCATACTCTCCAATGTTCTCCAATAAAGTTTGGAGCGAATAATCGATGGGTCATTATGTTCTCCATTGAGATGCAATTTTTCTTCACCATAAAATTTTCTGCCGCTAACAAATGTGTTGAACGAAATTTTAAAAGATTTTTTTTGAGAAACCTGCGAAGTATTTCCGCGAACACGAATACCAATGTTGCTTATTGTATCAATCGCAGTTCCATTATTAAAAACAAACAGGGCAGTGTATTGGGTTTCTGAATACAGATCGTTGTACA
Source organism: Chitinophagales bacterium (assembly GCA_026786335.1). Classification (GTDB taxonomy): domain Bacteria; phylum Bacteroidota; class Bacteroidia; order Chitinophagales; family UBA10324; genus JAJAYG01. The sequence continues at coordinate 5,157 of JAJAYG010000526.1, forward strand.
TGATCTCGAATGAATCTGCATCCATGTAAACATCAATGCGCAGAACTACTGCATCAGTATATACATGCCCGCCCTCGGGAAAATATGGTTGAGAAAATATTTTACACGAAATGATTAATAGCAATAGGAAAAACAGAATGGAGATTGACTTCATGAGTTCGATTCAAAATTAGACAACAATTCAATGCAGTCATTGTGTTTTTTCTCCCATCTTAAAATTACATTTGCGACCATTAAATTAATGGTAACAATTATTATTAAGAAGATTTATGTACCGTACACACACTTGTGGTGAATTAAGATTGGAGCATGCAGGCAATACAGTAACATTGGCTGGCTGGGTGCATCGCATCCGTGATTTTGGTGGAATGAATTTTATTGATTTGCGTGATCGCTATGGAATAACACAATTGGTATTTAACCCCGAGCACAATGATGCTCTTGCTCAAAGCGCATCGCAGCTTGGCCGTGAGTTTGTAATTGCTGTAAAAGGAAAAGTAGTAGAACGTTCCAACAAAAATTTACAGATTCCAACAGGAGAAATTGAAATAATAGTTGATGAACTCAATGTGCTGAATGCATCCATCACACCTCCATTTACCATTGAAGATGATACTGATGGTGGTGATGATCTGCGAATGAAATACCGATACCTCGATCTGCGAAGAAATCCTTTACAACAAAATTTATTAAAGCGACATGAAGTGGCAAAAGCAGTTCGTGCATATATGGATGCACAAGGGTTTGCCGATGTTGAAACACCTTTCTTTATCAAGTCAACACCTGAAGGTGCAAGAGATTTTGTGGTGCCATCACGTTTAAATCCAGGGCAGTTTTACGCGCTGCCGCAATCACCGCAAACATTCAAGCAACTGTTGATGGTTAGTGGCTTCGACCGCTACTATCAGATTGTAAGATGTTTTCGCGATGAAGATTTAAGAGCCGATCGGCAGCCCGAGTTTACACAGATTGATTGCGAGATGGCTTTTGTTGAACGTGAAGATGTGCTGCAAATGTTTGAAGGCCTTGTAAAAAATGTTTTCAAAAAAGTAAAAGGAATAGAGTTGCCTGAATTCCCGCGAATGAGTTATGATGATGCAATGCTGTTTTATGGAAATGATAAACCCGACATCAGATTTGCAATGAAGTTTGTGGCTTTGCGCGAGAGCACTCCCCTCTCCTTGGGAGAGGGGCAGGGGGTGAGGAAAAACAGTGTGATGATTTTTCCAACCGGCTTCAAAGTATTTGATGATGCCGAAACAGTAATTGGAATTTGTGCAACAGGTTGTGCTGAATATTCACGCAAACAATTAGATGAACTCACAGAGTTTGTAAAGCGCCCGCAACTTGGTGCAAATGGTTTGGTGTACATCAAGTGCAATGCCGATGGAACATTCAAATCTTCGGTTGATAAATTTTATTCGCAAGAAGATTTAAAAAATATTGCAGAGAAATTTTCTGCTAAAGCAGGTGATTTAATTTTAATTCTCGCAGGAGAAACTGCACGAACCAGAAAAGCGCTGAGTGAATTGCGGTTGGAAATGGGAAACAGATTAGGTCTGCGCAGCAAAGAAGAATTTAAACCGCTATGGGTTTTAGATTTTCCTTTATTAGAATTTGATGAGGAAGAAAAAAGATGGAATGCTATGCACCATCCTTTTACTTCATGGAGAAAAGAAGATGATGCGTTGCTTGAAACCGATCCCGGAAAAGTAAAAGCAAATGCTTACGATATTGTAATGAATGGTGTTGAATTAGGCGGCGGTTCCATTCGCATTCACAACAGAAAAAATCAAGAGCGAATGTTTTCTGCATTGGGAATGTCGAAGGAGCAATACGATTATAAGTTTGGTTTTATCCTTAATGCATTTGAATACGGTACCCCCCCGCACGGAGGAATTGCTTTCGGCTTCGATCGCTTCTGTTCAATGGTAACTGCCAATCAGGAAGGCATTCGTGACTTCATTGCTTTCCCTAAAAACAATATGGGAAGAGATATGATGCTCGATGCACCGAGTGATATTGATGAAAAGCAGAAGAAGGAGTTGGGATTGTAACTCTTTGACAACCAACGTTTGTTTAGCTATGCTCTTAACAAAGTAAAATAGCATTGTTCGTTATTTTACTTTGATGGCTTAAAGTAAAATAACTCAATTTCTTATTTTACTTTTGCACTACTAACTCAATTCGCATGGATGTTAATGACTTCAAATCAGGAATTTGGATACAGGCAGTAGGGTATCGTAATTTTCTTCCTGAAAAAATCAACCATGATTTTCATTGGGCTGATTCTGAATTGAATGAATTACTTGAAAGCGCCTCTCATATTTTGGGTGAATTAAATGCTTATGCTGTTTTGGTTCCTGATGTAGATGTTTTCATTCGGGCTTATGTTGCCAAAGAGGCGGTTGTTTCAAGTAAGATTGAAGGCACACAAACCACCATGCAGGAAGCGTTTATGCAAGAAAATGATTTGGCCCCTGAAAGAAAGAACGATCACCTTGAAGTAATAAACTACACTGCAGCAATGAATGATGCAATCAAGGAATTGAAAAAACTTCCTTTGTCAAATCGCCTTATAAAAAAAGCGCATCAACAATTATTACAAAGTGTTAGGGGTAAGCACAAAACTCCAGGCGAATTTAGAAGAAGCCCTAATTGGATTGGTGGAAGCGGATTAAAAGACGCTGTGTTTATTCCACCCTCTCATGAACATGTTGATGAGTTAATGAGCGACATGGAATTATTTCTTCACAACAGAAATATTCACGTACCTCATCTTGTAAGAATTGCAATTGCTCACTATCAGTTTGAAACTATTCACCCATTTCTTGATGGCAATGGACGAGTTGGGAGATTATTAATTACACTGTATTTAGTCAGCAATGGAAAACTCAGCAAACCACTTTTATACTTGTCAGATTTTTTTGAACGTCACAAAACACTGTACTACGACAACCTGATGAGAGTGAGAACACACGGTGATTTACGTCAATGGCTTGTGTTTTTTTTAAGCGGAGTAATTGAAACGGGAGAAAGTGCAATCAGTACATTGAAAAGAATAGTTATTTTGAAAGAGCGCTTGCTTGAAGATAAAGTAATGCTAATGGGAAAGAAAACAACGAATGCAATTCCATTATTGAACTATCTTTTCAAACACCCTGCAACTAACACTAACCAAATTAGCAAGTCGTTAAACCTGACACACAAAACATCTGGTATTTTAATTTCAACATTTGAAGAAGCAGGTATTGTGAAAGAAATAACCGGCGCAGCAAGAGACCGCATTTTTATTTTCGATGCTTACCTAAAAATTTTCAGGACATAATCATATTTCTGATAGGTATTTTTCCAAATCGGGAATCGAAAATTGATGAAAGGCAGACGAAGGAGTTAGGTGCGGTAATGAGTAATATCCGAATTTCAATTCACTTCTCCTTTTTACAAGTAATCTGCTTAGCATTTATTTATCATTAGTCGCTTCAATCATAATTAATTTTTATTATTTTTGGTTTAAATATTTACACCATGAAAACTCTAACCCTTTTCTCAGCTTTAATCTTTTCTTCCCTACTATCATTCTCTCAGGAAATTATTGAATGGCAAATGACGCTTGGTGGAGTCTTTTCCGACAAGCAAACGTGCAGTGTAGCCACGCAGGATGGAGGCGTTCTTGTTGGTGGTCATTCTTCTTCCATTATATCAGGAAACAAAACTGAAGACTCGAAAGGGGACGCAGATTTTTGGGTTGTTAAGATTTCTGAGATTGGAATAGTTGAATGGCAAAAAGTATTTGGTGGAAATAAAAATGACTTTCTTCTTGCATTAATTCAAACAACCGATGGCGGGTATTTGCTGGCAGGTTCAAGTTTATCTGATAGTTCTGGTGATAAAACTTCGGCAACAAAAGGTGCAGATGACTATTGGGTTGTTCGAATAGATAAAGAAGGCGCACTGTTGTGGGAAAAATCATTTGGAGGCACAGGTAACGAATATATTTACGCCATCACCAATTCAAATGATGGTGGCTTTGTGGTTGGTGGCATTTCTAATTCAAATAATAACGGCGATAAATTGGAAGAGAGTATGGGTGGTTTCGATTTATGGATGATCAAGTGTGATGCTCAGGGAAATATACAATGGCAAAATTCCATCGGTACGGCATCTGACGATTTCATTTCATCCGTTGAACAAACAAACGATGGAGATTATGTACTTGGCTGTTATTCATATAGCACCAACATAAGTCCCGATAAATCTGAAGCGGGTTTTGGACCTGATTATTGGGTGATTAAATTGAACAGTGAAGGCCAAATTGAATGGGAAAATACAATTGTAGCACTTGACGAAGACGTTCTAACTGTTGCACATCAAACTAATGATGGAGGGTATATTTTGGGTGGCTATTCCAATTCGAAAGCTGGTAGCGATAAGTCTGAATATTCATGGGTTGAACTTAATGATTATTGGATTGTAAAATTGGATAGTGCAGGCGAAATAGTTTGGGAGAACACAATTTCGGCTGGATTTAATGATACATTAACAAGCATTTATGAGTACGACAATGGGGAATATTTAGTAATGGGTAGTTCTACTTCAAATTATTTCTGGGGAATAGAAAAGACAGAGGATAATAATGGAGGCGCCGACTTTTGGATGCTTAAATTAAATGCTGAAGGTGAATTGATCTGGCAGGCAACCATTGGTGGCTGTTCTGAAGAATACGGTGGAGCGGCTTTTCAAACAAAGGATGGAAAGGTAATCATAACCGGCACATCCAATTCGGGAAACTGCGGCGACAAGGATGATGTTTGTTATGGATTTACGGATTACTGGGTAATGAAAGTTTTATTAGATTATAATATTATTACCGGATCTGTTTTCTATGATTTTGATAAGAATGGAATTCTTGATAACAACGATTTCTCAGTTCCGAATTTGATGGTTCAGGAAGCCACTACCGGCAAGCTTGCCATTACAAATAAGGAAGGTGCTTACACGATTGCTGTTACGGATTCAGGAGACTTTTCCACTTCCGTTATAAGCCCCTTATTTGTTGCGTATGAATTTTTACCTGAAAACCGCGAAATCAATTTTAATACAGATGCTGGATTAACAGTTAGTGAAAACAATTTTGGCATAACACCCAGTTATGATTTTGCCGATTTATCAGTAACCTTAACTTCAGTTTCAATTATGAGAGCAGGTCAGTCATGTATTTATTCTGCGCATATTTTAAACACGGGTACTCAGCCAACAGATGGTGATCTCATTCTTACATTTGATACTGATCTTTTAACGTATACTTCATCAAATGTTCAGCCCGTGTCAATGGCGAACAATGAAATTGTTTTTCCAATAACTGCACTGCCCGCATTTACTACCACTGATGTTCAAATAACATTTTTAATAAAAACCTCAGCACCTTTTGGTCAACAATTTGAAGCTTCGGCAATAGTTGCAACTCAGGGCACTATTGATCCTTTTGTTTTTAATGATACCTGTCATACGAATGATACGATTGTAGCATCTTATGACCCCAATGATATTTCTGTTGATCGTGGTTTTATTCTCTCATCCGAAACTTCGAATCCACCCGAACTTAATTACATCATTCGTTTTCAAAATACCGGGAACGATACTGCTTTCAATATTAAGGTCGTGAATAAATTATCGCAGTATGTCGATCTCAGTTCATTTGTGTTAATTGATAATTCAGATACTGTTGAAATTACTTTGAATCAGTTCACACATGAGCTTGAATTTAGTTTTGCAAATATTCACTTACCCGATAGTAATGTGAATGAAATTGAAAGCCATGGTTTTGTGCGCTATAAGATTATGCCCAACCCCGGGCTATTGATTAATGATTCCATTTCAACTTATGCCGATATTTATTTTGATTACAATGATGCTGTAAAAACAAATGATGCACTCACTGTAATTACCGAACCTACATTAGTAGAAACAATTCCATCAGATCATTTCCCGATTTCAATTTACCCTAACCCGGCCACAAATATTGTTGCAATAAGAAATCCAACATTATCAGCAAGTTCATTGTCGGTTTTGAATGTAAGCGGACAGGTTATTTATTTTGTTGAACTATCAACAGATGAATTGCATCAAATTAATATTGATAAATGGAATTCAGGAATTTATTTTATTCAAATGGTTAGTGAAACTGAAACAGCAGTGGCAAAGTTGGTGAAGAATTAAATTTAGTTCCCCACAAAAAAATTCAGACTCTTTAATCTACGTAAAGATGAGTACGGTATTGGTTTATTATGCCTTCGCTATTCAATCTTCAAAGTAAAACTTCATTACAAGAACCGAAAGTTATTTTTGTTACCACTAAATAATTCTTCATGAAGAAAATTTTCCTGCTTTCATTTTTCCTGGCTTGTGTTTTTCCTTTCAATTCAAAATCACAAAACACAGATTCAATCGCATTCAAAAACATTTTTGAATTTGCGCTTACAAAATCACAGTGCTATCAAACCCTTACTGATCTTACAGCAAATGGCGGAAGATTAAGCGGTTCACCGCAAGCAGCACAAGCAGTTGAGTTGATGAAAAAAGTAATGGAGCAAAATGCATTTGATAAAGTGTGGTTGCAACCGTGCTATGTTCCGCATTGGGTACGTGGTGAAAAAGAAGTTTGCTATGCCGAAACAAAAGGAGGCAAAACAAATTTTACCATTACTGCTCTCGGCAATTCACAAGGCACAGGAAAGAATGGCTTGAAAGCGCCAGTGATTGAAATAAATAATTACAAGCAGATGGATTCATTGGGAAGAAAAAATATTGAAGGCAAAATTGTTTTTTACAATCATCCTTTTAATGATGCTTTCATTGATCAGTTCAACGCTTATGGCGAAGCAGTTGGATACAGATGGGCTGGTCCTTCGCAGGCAGCGAAGTATGGTGCTGTGGCAACTATTGTTCGTTCCATGACTTCTTCACTCGATGATTATCCTCACACCGGTGCAATGCATTACGTTGATTCATTCCCAAAAAATCCTGCTGTTGCGATTAGTACAATCGGCGCAAATAAGCTCAGCCAAATGTTGAAGGCAGATCCATCGCTTAAAGTTTATTTGCGCAACACCAGTGTGATGATGACAGATAGCGTGCTCTCTTACAATGTGATTGGTGAATTAACGGGAACAGAATTTCCTGATCAGTATATAACAGTTGGGGGCCACCTCGATTCATGGGAAACAGGAAGCGGTGCGCATGATGATGGTGCAGGTGTGGTGCAATCAGTTGAAGTGTTGCGGATTTTTAAAGGACTTGGAATAAAACCGAAGCACACCATCCGTTGTGTTTGTTTTATGAATGAAGAGAATGGCGG
>JAJAYG010000527.1 GCA_026786335.1 Chitinophagales bacterium
CCTCTACCGGCATAATGAACACTGATTGAGTTGTTATTGAAGATGGGATCATTCAAAGTATTGTTATCAACGTATTCAATACCGGTGCTGCTACTATTGTAGGTTGAGTTGAGGCAGACACGCAAAAAGTTTGCGTAAACATTTATTGTTGCACCAATGCAGTTATTGATTTCAATGGCATTGGAAATACCAAGGTTTATTCCGGTAATGTCATTGTTGATTCTGTTGTTTAGAATATCAATCTTTTTTCCGTTGCAGCTAAATGCAGAAATTCCAAAGTTCACCGGAGCCATAAAATTATTTTGAATCATACAATTCATTCCGTTTAAATAAATGCCATAAGTGCATGTGTTGAAATTGATAGTGCTGTTTGTTGCATTGCCCCACCCTGATTGAGTAAGAATATTATTGCCGCTACCTATGCAATACACAGCATATCCTTTTAACAGCAGGTAAGTGGTTGGAATATCATTCTTAATGTTTTGGAAAATATTTTCTTTTGTGATGTTGATGCTGCTTGCATTTCCATAAACACCTACATGAAGACCGAGATCGAAAATATTATTTGGCTGAGCTAAAATTCCAATTGGGAAATCACCCGAAGATCCAAATACTTTTATACCAAACCATGTTTTCTCATTAAGGTAAGGTGATTTAAGAGTTGCACTGCATTTAAAAGCATTGCCGTAGATAGCGGCAGGATATGCAACAGGATTGCCCGAATAATCTCTTACAATAATGTCAACTAAATTTTTATCAAATGTTGAGTTGATTACTCTTATCACATGGCGATCATAGAAGTAAAGAGCTTCGGTTGCATCGTTAATTGTACACTGATCTATAATTGTTGTATGATTAGATGTGTGGCAGTTAATACCGATCCACATTTCTTCGCACCCTGCTTTAAGCGTAGAGTTTGTGATGGTTAAATGATAACCGGGGTTATAGATTTGAGCATCGGGTCCAAAGTTAAAGTTTGGAATATTTGTAAAAGTAAAATCGTGGTCAATAGTGAGTGTGCCATTAATTACAAATTCATGTGAGGTATTATTACTTCCATTAATTACATAATTTGGTATGGCACTGTCAAACGGTAACAAGTCGGCTCCGTTGACCAATGAAATTAATAATGCTTCGAATGCAGTAGCGGTAATGTTTTGCACGATTACTTTGTTTCCGGAAAGAATGTTTGGATCTCCCTGGCAACAAACCTTCACCTCGAAACAATTTGTAGTTGGCGGACAAGGGCAACCTGCCGGCGGAGTTGCAGTAACACAAACAGTTCCGCTTGGATTTTGCCCTTTCCAAGTTACTAATCCCGTTGCACTAATACTTCCGCTGCCTGTAAATGACCAGTTAAAAGAGGTGCCGGGGGCATAGGTATTTGAAACCGAGTATTGCGATGTTGCATCACAAGCATAAGCATCGCCGATAATTTCAGGGATTGCATTTACACATGCTGTTACTGTTACCTGATCTGTTGCAGTACACAATCCATCAGGCGATGTAACTGTAAGCGTGTAAGTAGTAGTTGTGGTAACCGTGCAAACAGGATTAGGGCAATTGGTGCAACTTAATCCCGTTGCCGGTGACCATTGGTAATTTGCTCCTTCAATAATACCCGAAACAGGAGGACCTAAAACAACGGAACCGCTATTGCAATAGGCATAATCGTTTCCGGCATCAGCCAATAGTGCCAGTTGAAAATCATCGTATGCTGCTTGATCTCCATCAACAAAACTGAATGAGATTTTATTAAATCCTGATGGGCTAACATTGGTGAGGTCAATGCACCTACCGTAGTTATTCCATTCACCGGGAAGCGGAGGATAATAGCCATCATTAAATACAATTGTGCCTACACTATTATTAGTTGCTAAAGTTGTGTTGACCAACATCATGCACAGGGCACTGAAGTAAGCATAAGTGCATGAAGCAGGAGAACTCCAGAAATTTAAATAATAAATCTTATTGGTAACCGGCGTACTCAAATCAACATCCATATGCTCTCCCGGAATCATGTGTGTATAACGGTTGCCAATTCCGCCCGGGCGAATATCAATATCACCTTCACTAATAAAACTCCATGGTACGCCAACACAAGCGTTTCCACTCTGGTTGCAACCGGTATAGGTATTACATGAAACCGTTTTATCAAGAAGGTCGGGGGTATTAACATTGCCTGGGGTAATGCAAGGATAGAGTGGTGATGGGTTAATATCCCAATAATCGGCATAGCCCTCGGCAATCCCTTTAAGATCTGCTGTTTGAGATCCATCTTCAAACCCGGGGTTAAAAATTAAATTTTGCGAGGCCACCGGATTAAATTTTAAAATAAAGAATGCTAAGAATAGAATTTGAAATTGAAGTCCCGCATGAGTTTGCCGGGGGGGATTGTTTCATATAATTTGGTTTTATGGTGAGGAAAAAAAATAATTCAATCTTGAATATTTAAAATCAATACTTCAGTTCAACAGATCAAATATACGTTCATTTTTATGCTACACATATTTTCTCCCCCGCCCAGTCTCCTCCCGCAAGCCCGTGCGCAAGCGAGGGACCGGGTGGCTACCATTGAAATAGTTACTTCCATACATTTTTATAATTGGTTACATTAAAAGTTAGCTGGCACTTTCATTAAAGAAAAGGAGGATTTAATTTATAACTGTTCTCCCAAACTATAAATAAATAGATTAAAGCTTACGGGATGTTGCCAGCGCTATCCCAGCCTTACAATAATAACGTTCTTTGAAGGATGAACATAAATGATCTGATTTAAAAATCCGCTTGCATTAAAAGCATCGGTACGGTAATCAACCCTGTATCGGTAGCCGTCTTTTCGTATAGTGTCGGAAATTTTTTTTTTGTTTAAATTGTACAGCAGGAATAGAATGAAAATAATTTTAAATTTTACGGCTCCACCATTGATTTTTATAGTCGCCGTATATGTTCATTGTATCAATCGACGCAATTGTGTTTATCCACGCGGAATCAACAATTTGTGTGTTGTTCCATTTTCCCTTTTTCAAAAACAGTCTGCCCAGCTTTGCAAAGTCGCGTGCTGTTGCATTAATGGCAGAAGAAGCAATTTCCATTTTTCTTTTTTTACTAACTATATTCCATGTGGCATAACTTTCTGTCCCAAGCGGCTTCCATAGTTTTTCTTCCAGGTACGCAGCTAAATGTTTACCGGTTGTTCGTTTTATCACTAAGCCTAACAACATTGTATTGACGCTTTGATATTTAAACCTGCCAGGCGCTTCAGCAATTTTAATCTTTAAAATATGTTTTTCAAGATTAGGGCGAAAGCCGAGCCTTATGC
>JAJAYG010000528.1 GCA_026786335.1 Chitinophagales bacterium
CAATTAACTGTGCTTCACATTTTTCAGCAATCTGCAATTGAAGCAAAATGATTTTTAAGATGGAAAATGAAGTTGATAATTGATAGCTTCTTTTTGCAAATTTTATTTCATTCCAAAAAATTTTTGAAAACAACCACTTTAAACATTTTGCTTTTTCAAGAGGTGATAGAGAGGTGTTAAGAAAGTGCGATGATGTATTCAATGGCAATTCATAAATACTTTGCTGCTGCTTTTGATAACTGCAAAAAATAAAAATCGATTGAAAGTGAGCAGCTAAAAATTTAATCTCATTCTTTACATAGGGCTCGCGGTTATCAAACGGATAAAAATCGGTTAGCAGTAGTAAGTATTTCTTTTTCCCCATGAAAAATTGCTGATCAATACAAAAGTAACAATTGCCATCTTTGCACAATGATTACCATTATTGATAGCGGCATAAGTAATATTGGTTCATTGGTAAATATGCTCAGGAAGATTGGTGCACCATCATTGGTTACTAATAATCCGGAAGAAATCAAGCGTGCTGAAAAAATTATTTTACCCGGCATTGGATCCTTTGATGCAGGTATGCAGCGATTGGCTGAGCTTGATATTATCGGTGTGTTAAATGAAAAAGTTATGAAAGAGAAGATTCCAACACTTGGTATTTGTTTGGGTATGCAACTGATGGCAGCCAAAAGCAGCGAGGGAAAACTACCTGGATTAAATTGGTTTGATGGTGAAGTTGTTCGCTTTGATTTTTCAAAATTGAATGATGCTTCTATTAAGATTCCGCACATGGGTTGGAATTTTGTGGAACCCAAAAAACCAAGCCGCTTGTTTAAAGACTTACAAAATTTACCGCGTTTTTATTTTGTTCACGGTTATCATTTTAAAGAAAAACAAAATGCCGATGTGTTGGGTATTACTCAATTCGGTTATCCTTTTGCATCTGCTATTGAAAAGGAAAACATTGCCGGGGTGCAATTTCATCCTGAGAAAAGTCATAAGTTTGGCATGCAACTCTTAAAAAATTTCATTGAACAATACTAACCAATTGCTGCCGCGTGTAATACCGGTTTTGCTTCTTAAAAACAGAGGTGAACTGGTAAAAACATTGCGGTTTAAAAATCCGGTTTACATAGGTGATCCGCTGAATGCAGTAAAGATTTTTAATGAGAAGGAAGCAGATGAAATTTTGATTCTTGATATTGAAGCATCAAAACAAAATCGTGCACCCGACTTTGAATACATCGAACAAATTGCAACAGAATGTTTTATGCCGGTAACTTATGGCGGCGCAATAAAATCAATTGAAGATGTGCAGCGAATAATCTCATGCGGCATTGAAAAAATTTCTTTGAACACTTCAGTTTCAATTCATTTAAATCTTATTACCGAAGCGGCAAATTTGTATGGCAGTTCAAGTGTGGTTGCAGCAATTGATGTAAAAAAAGATTTGCTGGGAAGGAGAAAAATTTTTCTTCATTCCCAAAATAAAATATCCAATACTGACCCGATCGCTTTTATAAAGCAAGCCGAAACTGCCGGTGCAGGGGAAATTTTATTACAGTCAGTTGACCGCGATGGAAGCATGAATGGCTATGATCTTGAATTCTTAAGGGAAGTTTCATCTGCAGTTTCAATTCCGGTGATTGCCTGTGGCGGAGCAGGAACATTAGAACATTTTGCTGAAGCATTGCGAGCAGGAGCATCTGCTGTTGCAGCAGGTAGTAAATTTGTTTTTTATGGCAAGCATCGCGCCGTGCTCATTAACTATCCAACCCAAGAAGAATTATTCCCATTTTTGTCGGCGCAATTATGATTGAGCCCCGCCCTTTTCAAATTTGTTCCCGCTGCATTCTCGATACTAAAGATTATCCCGAAATAATTTTTGATGAACAAGGTGTTTGCAACATTTGCCACACGTTTGATGATTTAAAAAGAAGAACTGTATTTAGTGGGGAAGAAGGAAAATTAAAATTGGAATTACTGCAGGCGGAATTACAAAACAGCAGAAAGAATAATATTTATGATTGTGTGCTGGCAGTTTCGGGAGGCGCTGATAGTTTGTATCTCGCTCACTTGTGTAAAGCCTGGGGATTAAATCCAATAGTATTGCACATTGACAATGGATGGAATTCGGAACTTTCGGTTAAGAATATTGAGAACGTAATTCGTCACCTTGGTTTTGATCTCTATACTTATGTAATTGACTGGCAAGAATTGCGTGATTTGCAACTTGCATATTTCAAAGCCGGGGTTGTTGATCTTGATATTCCCAGTGAAAATGCATTGATGGCAGCTTTCTATTTAACTGCAAAGAAATTTAAAGTGAAACACATTCTTACAGGGCATAACACGATGACTGAAGGCTGGTTGCCGCCCAATTTTGTTTCGCAATACAAATTAGATACTCGCAACTTACGTGCGATTCAAAAACAATTCGGGACGATAAAGCTTAAGAAATATCCCTCGATTGGTTTCGTCCGCCATTTTTATAATTCACGCATTAAAGGAATCAAATTTATTAACCCGCTTAACCTTATAGATTATAGAAAGGAAGAAGCAAAGAAATTATTGGAGAAGGATTACGGCTGGCGTGATTACGGATCCAAACATTTCGAAAATATTTTTACCAGATTTTATCAGGGTTATATTTTACCTGTAAAATTCGGAGTTGATAAAAGAAAATCACATTACTCAACGTTGATCTGCAGCGGGCAAATGAAAAGAGAAGAAGCATTGGAGTTGGTAAAACATCCACCATATCACGATCAGCAATTGATGGAAGAAGACCAGAGATTCTTGTTAAAAAAATTAGGGATGAGCGAAGATGACTTTGCGGTTTTTATGAAACAACCCATTCGCTCACACGATGATTTTCCAAGTTATCTTCACCTCTACAGATCTTTAAGGCCTGTTATAAAATTGGTAAGGAAATTTGTTCCATCCGGTTCACAAAAAGATAAAAGCAATAAATAAACTTGAATAAGAATACATAATGAGTGATAAAGAAACATATCTCAATTTTCCAATAAAGCACTTACCGCTCTTTCATCAACCATTTTGGCTCAATGCAGTTGCAGGCGAAAACTGGGATGTGGTAATTGTGAAAAAGGAAGATGAAGTAATTGCTACATTGCCTTATGGGTTTAAGAAAAGCAACACCGGCATCCAATTGTTCACTCCATTGCTTCCTCAGTTTCTTGGTCCGTATTTTTTAATTGAAGCAGCAACACCAAGAGAAAAACTAAATAGGGAAACAGAAATTCTTCGCTCGCTTGCTGAGCAATTACCAAAATTCTCTTCAGCCGAAATGCGCTGGCATTTCAATTACCAAAACTGGCTGCCCTTTTATTGGAAAAAATTTAAACAGACAACGCGATACACTTATGTTATTAATAACCTGATTGATTCTCAAAAAGTTTATGATGAATTTAATGAAAAGATAAGAAGAGAAATAAAAAAAGGAGAGCAACAATTTAAAGTGAGATCAGAAAATTTAAATCTTGAAAATTTCTTTTTATTGCTTAAAAAAAATCTGGAGAAAAAAAATTATCACCTTCCTTTCAACGAATCATTTATAAGAAATCTTTATGAAGCTTGCATTGTGAATGATGCAGGTAAAATATTTGTAGCTGAAGATGCCAACGGAAAAATAGCAGCCGCAATATTTGTGGCGTGGGATTCAACTACAGCTTATTATATCATAGGAGGAAAAGACCCTGAGATGGGAAACAGCGGTGCCATGAGTTTTCTTTTTTGGAATGCTTTTCAGCAACTCAGGAGCAAAGTTTCTTCATTTGATTTCGAAGGATCAATGATTGAAGGAGTTGAATCATATTTCAGATCTTTTGGTGCAGTGCAGCATTCATTTTTTCAATTGAGCAAATACAATTCTTCTTTGTCATTTTTACAGCATGAAGCAAAATTCGTTTTCAATTTTCTTTTTAGAAAAAGCTGATGCGGCAATTTGTTTTTCATTAACCACATTTATTTTTTAAAATGATCAAGGCGCTTATACTTGCACACGATTTTCCTCCGCTCAATTCAATTGGTGCGCGACGGCCTGCAAGCTGGTTTAATCATTTTCACGAGTTTGGTGTATATCCTGTTGTAATCGCAAAGGCATGGGGAAACAAATCTTCAAACATCAGAGATATTTTGAAACATCCGGTTACCGGTGAAACGAAGAGAGAAAAAACTGAGACCGGTGAATTAATTATTGTTCCGGTTCGCCTATCTCCCAGTGAGAGATTGATTGTTAAACACGGAGAAAACAGTTGGGTAATCATTCGAAAGATGCTCACTTTTTTATCATTGGTTTTTGCTTATCCTATTTTCTGGTTCGATAAGAACAGGTTAATTTATGTTGAAGCCCGGAAAATTTTAGCTACTGAGAAAATTGATTGCATCATTGCCACAGGTGAACCGTTTATACTTTTTAAATATGCATATAAACTCAGCAAAGAATTTAAAATTCCATGGATCGCCGATTACCGCGATGGTTGGTTTCTTAACCACGTTAACCGGCAAGACAAAAGATTTGCATCCGGAATTTTAAGGTGGTGGGAATTCTGGTATGAGAAAAAATATATTCGGTCCAGCACTTTTATTACCAGCGTAGATCCGTTGCTCTGTGAAAAACTACAGAAGCTCCATGATAAACCGGCTTATGTTGTTTACAATGGGTTTGAGAAATTTGTGGAGTCATCTGAGAATCCTGTTTTTCAATCACAAACACTACCATTAGTTCTTTCACATGCGGGCACAATTTACCCGGGGCACTCGCTGGAAGTATTGCTTGACGCAATTCATGAACTGCATGAAGAAGGTGCAATTACACCTTCAGATATTAATATCTATTTTTTAGGCACTGATTTTTTCCCCGATCAAAAAAGCCGCTTACTTGATTATAAAAACACAATCAGGGAATACATCTTTACTACATCACGGTTACCAAATCAGGAGGTGATTAAGTTTAATTTAAAGGCAGATATTTTGTTAGTATTTACAGAAAAAAGTAATCCTGTTATACCGGCAAAAACATACGAGTATATTTCATTGCAGAAAAAAATTGTGGCGATATTAAATGACCATTCGATCCTCGAGGAATTGATTACCAAGTTAGCAGCAGGTACCTTGATTGAAAATAAAGATGCTCTAAAATTGTTTCTTCTTCAAAAAATTGAGTTAAAAAGAAAAGGGTTGGCTTTAACGAAATTGGTTCCGGATATTAAGGCAGCAAGTTTTTACCTTCGTAAAAATCAAACGGGAATTTTTGCTAAAGAGATAAAAAAAATTATAACCCAAAACTAATGTGTGGTATAGCAGGTTATTTTTCTTACAGAAATAAAATTGATGTAAGCATCATTCGTCAAATGGCTGCATCAATTGCCCATCGCGGACCTGATGCCGAACAATTTTATTCAAATGAACACACTGCATTTGCTCACCGCCGATTAAGCATCATTGATCTTTCGGCTGCTGCCAATCAACCCATGTTTTCACAAGACGGAAGATGGGCAATCATGTTCAATGGCGAGATTTATAATTACCATGAAATTGCCAGTGAACTACATGTTCCACTTCACACGCATTCTGATACCGAAGTTATGCTGGAGGCATTTTCTCAATGGGGGCTTGATGCTGTAAATAAATTGAATGGCATGTTTGTGATTGCACTTTATGATCAGCTGGATGAGGCGCTTTATCTTTTAAGAGACAGGCTTGGCGTTAAACCATTATTTTATTTTAAGAAGGGAAATGAAATTTTTTTTGGCTCAGAAATTAAAGCATTAACAGCAATCGGTTTTGTAAATAGAGAATTAACAATCAACCGAAATGCAATTTCTTACTACTTACAATTAGGTTACATTCCTGAACCGGAAACGATCTGGAACGAAATAAAAAAACTTCCGGCGGGCTGCATTTTAAAGATCACGAAAGATTCTTTTGATTTTAATTGCTACTGGAAACCTGAAGACAAAATTACTTCTGCTGTTATTACCGATGAAAAGGATGCAAAACAAAAACTCAATGAACTTTTAGAAAGCGCAGTTCAATACAGAATGATCAGCGATGTACCCTTCGGAATCTTTTTAAGCGGCGGTATTGATTCTTCATTGATTACAGCCTTGGCGCAAAAAAATAATTCAACACCCGTAAAAACTTTTTCAATTGGTTTTAATGAACATAAATATAACGAAGCGCAGCATGCTGCAACTGTTGCAGATTATTTAGGAACTGATCATCATGAATTTAAAGTAACTTACAATGATGCCATCCAACTCTGCGAAGAGTCAATGGATTTGTTTGATGAACCATTTGCAGATTCTTCGGCAATACCAACCATGCTGGTTTCGAAACTTGCAAGGCAGCAGGTTAAGATGGTATTGGGTGGTGATGGTGGTGATGAACTATTTATGGGTTACGGAATGTACAGGTGGGCAGAGCGGCTCAACCACCCACTGGTAAAAATATTTCATAAACCAATTGCTGCAATTTTTTCTGTGATGAACGATCGGTATAAAAGAGCAGCAACGCTTTTTGATTATGATAGCAGTGTTTCAATTCAACAACATATTTTTTCTCAAGAGCAATATTTTTTTTCAAACCTTGAAACCAAATCTCTGCTGAATGAAAATTATTCAGAAACGGAATTGGAGATTCCAGCATCAACAGCCAGAAAATTATCAGTTGCCGAAACACAGGCGCTGTTTGATCTTAAATACTATTTGAAAGATGATCTGCTGGTAAAAGTAGATCGGGCAACCATGCGCTATGGTCTCGAATGCCGGAGTCCATTTCTCGATTATCGGGTTGTCGAATTTGCATTCAATGTTTCGCAACAACTCAAAATGAAAAACGGTGAGCTCAAAATTTTACCGCGAGTCTTATTAAAAGATTACCTACCCGAAGAATTATTCAACCGGCCAAAACAAGGCTTTGCATTGCCAATTAAATTGTGGTTGCAAAAGGAATTGAAATATTTGATTGATGATTATCTATCAGAAGAAACTATTCGCAAGCACGCTGTTGTTGACTATACAGCAGTAGCTGATTTGAAGAAGAGATTTTTTTTGGGCAATCAATTTCTCTATAACCGCTTATGGAATTTAATTGTATTGCATCGCTGGCTTCGAAAAAATGATATTCGCTGATGGCAAAAAATGTTTTGTTCATCTCATATGATGGCATGTGCGATCCGCTCGGGCAATCGCAGGTAATTCCTTATTTAACAGGTCTATCATTGTTAGGCTATCAAATCACAATCATCAGTGCAGAGAAACCGGCAACATTTTTAAAAGAGAGTAAAAACATTCAAATGCTTTTGAGAAGATCTAATATTCAATGGAAGCATGTTGAATTCTCTAATCAAATTCCGGGATGGTCAGCTTGGAATAATTATTTGCGATTAAAGAAAATTGCTGAGAGAATGTTTCAATCTGAATCATTTGATTTGGTTCATTGCCGCAGTTACATTCCTGCAATTCTTGGTTTGTATTTGAAGGAAAAGTTTGGTGCCAAAATGATTTTTGACATGCGTGGTTTCTGGGCTGATGAAAGAGTAGAAGGCAATCTTTGGTCGCTAACTAACCCGGTTTATAAAGCAGCTTATAATTTTTTTAAGAAGAAGGAAATTCAATTGCTGAATGAAAGCGATGCAATTGTTTCGCTTACCGAAAATGCGAAAAAAGAAATGCTTACATGGGAGCAACTAGAAATTCCATCGGAGAAAATAACTGTGATTCCATGTTGTGCAGACC
>JAJAYG010000529.1 GCA_026786335.1 Chitinophagales bacterium
CGAGCAAGTTAGAGCAGATAAGAACAGAAGAAGAAAGATTGTGAGCATAATTTTCAACTTGATTAATCAAAAATAGGTATAAGAAATTTAAAGATCAAAATTATTTTTATGCAGGGTAAAGAATCATGTTGTTAAATTCTTTTTTCAGAAACTCTTTTAAATCAAGTCACGAACTTTGATATTTGTTTGATTCAACACCAATGAAGAAATCAAAAAAGAAAAAATTAATTGCAGAAGCCAAACCTGCTTTAGCTGCTAAAAAAGAGCAACAAAAATATTTGATATGGCTGGGTGTTGTTGTCGCAGTGATTGCAATCGTTCAATATGCCCAAACAATCACCTATGGTTTTGCACTTGATGATTACTCTGCCATTATCGAAAACCATGTAACCACCAATGGCATACATGCAATTCAAACAATTTTTAAAACTACTTACCGCTTTGGTTACCCTATACAGGGTGATGAACTCTACCGGCCCATTCCAAAATCCATTTTTGCGATACTATGGTCGGTGTTTGGCGAAAATGCAATGCCGTTTCATTTGTTCAATGTGCTGTTGTATGCGCTCACAGGTTTTTTACTTTTTACAACACTCTGCAAATTTTTACCCGATAAAATTTATCTCTCTTTCGCTGCATCGGTTTTATTTATTGCTCACCCGATACATGCAGAAGTGGTTGCCAATATTAAAAGTGTGGATGAAATACTCAGCTTTCTGTTCTTCATAATTTCGCTCAGTACACTTTATAAATATTTGAGCGATGGAAAAATAAAATGGCTGCTGCTCACGCTTGTTTTATTTTTTGCTGCGCTGATGTCGAAAGAATCTTCCATTACATTTCTTGTAGTGTATCCGATGGTGATTTTCTTCTTTACCAAAAATACATTGAGGAAAATATGGAGCACCACAGCTTGGTTATTAATTCCGGTTTTAATTTTTCTTTTAATCAGAAGCAGAATTGTTGGAGCTTATAGTTATCCTTCGATGGCAGATAACATGTTGTTTGCAACAAAAGATATTTTGGAAAGAAAAGCAACAGCCATTTACATTCTTGGATTGAATTTGAAGTTACTGGTGTTTCCATCCCAACTCACTTTTGATTATTCATTAAAACAAATCTCCATTGTAGGAATTGGTGACTGGAAATTTATTATATCATTTGCTGTTTATGCCGCACTCTTTATTTATGCACTGATTAATCTCAAAAGAAAAAGTTTGCTTGCATTTGGAATCTTATTCTTCTTCATCACCATTTCCATCTCAAGTAATATTTTTATTTACATAGGAACACACATGGCTGAGCGATTAATTTATGTTCCTTCATTTGGTTTTTGTTTCGCAGTTGCATTTCTGATTGATTATTTCTTAAAAGAAAGATTAATTGATAAAACCGAAACCGTGAAAGCATTTTTCATTTCACACAAAAAAGCAAGTGCGGTTTTATTAATTGTGGTAGTGCTGTTTTCAATCAAATCAGTTTCGCAAAATAAAATCTGGCAAAACAATTTAACACTATATGAAAGCGGAATTATTGCATCGCCTGAAAGCCATCGCACCCATTATTATCTCGGTAATTATTTATTAAAGAAAGATTATCTCGCCGCGCTTAAAGAACCTGAGAAATCAAAAGTAGTTAGTAGAGCATTTAACGAGCTAAGAAAGTCTGTTGAAATTTATCCGGGAATGTCAGATGTATGGTTGCAGATGGGGAATTATTTCAGCAACACCGATAAAAAAGATTCGGCGATCTGGTATCTCAAAAAAGCAATTGAAGTGCAGCCTTCACTCGCAACAGCTCACAATAATCTTGGAGCAGTTTACTTCGGGCAGCTCGATTTAAATAAAGCGATTGAAGAGTTGCGCATTGCAATAAAGTTAGATCCTGCTTATCACGATGCTTACAAGAATTTGGGAAGTGCAATTGCTACCGCAGGAAAATTTGAGGAAGCAATTCAATACTTCAAAAACGCATTGGAGATTGATCCCAACAATGCCGAAACAAATTATTACCTCGCAATCACCTATGAAAGTATGGGGAATATGAAAATGAAAAAATTTTATATGGATAAAGCTTCGGCACTTGATCCACAGTACAAATAGTAAATTTAAACTACGGGCAAAACCCCGCCTATGATTTTACCTCATTTGTGAGGCATAAAATTTCTTGTACGTTTGTTTCATAATTTTTTTATTGAATGGAAAATTCTCTCTTACAAAATCTAAGGCAAGAATATGAATCGGCAGAATTGAATGAAACTACAATTCTTGCAAACCCTATTGCACAATTTGAAAAATGGTTTAATGAAGCGGTGCAAGCCCAATTGCGAGAGCCAAATGCAATGACTTTAGCGACAGCCAACGTTGATTTTAAACCTTCGGCAAGAATAGTTTTACTCAAGGGAATTGAAGACGGCGCTTTTGTTTTCTTCACCAATTATAACAGCAGAAAAGGAAAAGAGCTCTTATGGAATCCCTATGCAACTTTACTTTTTTTCTGGAATGAATTACACCGGCAGGTTCGCGTTGAAGGAAGAGTAGTAAAAATTGATTCGCAAAAATCTGATGAATATTTTCTTTCGCGCCCGCTGGGCAGTCAGTTAGGTGCTGTTGCTTCGCCGCAGAGTGAAGTAATTGAAAACAGAAAATGGCTGGAAGAAAAATTAGCTGAAGCCGAAAATAATTTTGCGGGAAAAGAAATTTTGAGACCACCACATTGGGGTGGTTACAAAGTGATTCCTAATACCATAGAATTCTGGCAAGGCAGAACCAATCGGTTGCACGACCGGTTGCTGTTTACTTTAATTAATGATGACTGGAAATTAGAAAGGCTGGCTCCTTGAGCTCAGCTTTTATGTAGAAAATTTATTCAGCTTTTTTCTTCGCTGCTCTTTTCTTTGGAGCTTCCTTTTTCACTTCAGGTTCAGTTGCTTTTGCAGCTTTTGCAGCCTTCGCAGCTTTGGCTGTTTTGGTTACTTCAGCTACTGCTTTTGAAACAGCTCCCGTTCTTTGTGTTCGCGTTTTTCCGAATGTGCCGCGAAAAATTTTTCCTCTCTTTGATC
>JAJAYG010000530.1 GCA_026786335.1 Chitinophagales bacterium
GGTTTAATTTCCTCAACTGCTTCAATTTTTGTGAATGCAATTTTTGAACCTGTAGCTAAATCCCAAAATTGTGTACTTGCTCTTTCTTTTAGTTGTGGAACTGAATAGTGTTTTGGAATTAAAATGAGATATGTATAAACTGCAATACAAAGCAACAATGAAATTGCAATAACCTTGAGCAGTATTTTTTTCATTTCAATTCAATACGAAGATGTTTCAAAATAATTGCAGACAGATATATTTTTATTAAAAGCACAAAAAAATCACGCAACTCAATTGAGTCGCGTGATTCTTAAATACTAATTCCTAATTCCTAATTCTCTAATACGGTTTGTTCTTGAAAATAGTGGTCTGTTTAAAATCATCATCAGTAACATCGCTCTTCTTTCCGAGGTATGTCCAAATAATTGCGTTGGTGTTTTGGTCAATAACACGGTTCACATCTTTTACCGTCACTGCATTCACGCGATTCGTAAAATCTTCAAACCCCTTAACATCTCCGCGCACAGCCCATCTGCCAATTGCACTGGATTGTGAAGCAGAAGTTTCAAGCCCCATGAGGTAGGTTGTTAAGAATTCCTTTTTCTTATTGTCAATTTCTTCCTGCGAAATTCCATTCTCTTTTGCATTGTTCAAAAGATCAACCATCACCTGAATAACTTTTTTAGGGGAGTCAGTTGATGCATAGATCATGCTGTATGGTGATGTAATTGCATTTGTATTGTAACCACCATTCGGTGCATAAGACAAACCACGTTTGGTTCTTATTTCAAGGAAAAGATAATCATCAATTACATTCATTGCCACCATCATTGCAACGCCGTCACTTGCAAGCATTGAAGGAGATGACATAATTCCCATCACGTAATTTGTTGCAATGTCTCTTTCAATCACCAATTCTTTACCCTGTGTAATTTTAACTGCCGGGCTCATTTTTGCTGCTGTGCCCGCAGGCAATTTTGATAAGGTGGCTTTTATTTTTGCAGTTACTTCTTCCTGAGTTAAGTTTCCAACTACTACTAAAAAGCAACGCGATTTTCCAATCAGGTTTTTGTAGTAAGCGAAAGCTGCATCAGAAGTAATTTTATCGAGCGATCCCGAAGTTCCGTTTGCAACCTTCTCATAGCTTCTGCCTTTAAATACATTGGTCATTGAAGCTTCCTGCAATGCTGCATCAGGGCTTTCTTCTCTCTGTTTAGCTCCCGAAATTGCCTGTGATTTTATAATGTCAAAATCTTCGGCATTAAAAGCCGGGTTCATTACAGCATCAGCAAAGAGAGCCCAGCTTTTTTCCCAAAAAGGTTTAATGCAGGTCATGTTTACTTCACTGTAATCCAATGATGATGATGAACCGAATGAAGTACCGATTTTTTCGGCTTCGGTATTAAATACATTTTTTGGTTTTGAAGTAGTGCCGCCGTTCATTGCAACACTCAAAGCAAGTGATTCAATTCCCTGCTGATCGAGTGAGTAGTTATTGGTTCCGCCCGAAATAAATAATCGCACACTGATTATTTGTTTAGGGATTTGTTTGTAATAAACTTTAATGCCATCCACAGTAAACTCTTTTGTTTGGGAAAATGTATTTGATGCAAACGCTGTGAAGAGTGCAATGGTGATTATAAATTTTAATGATAAGTTTTTCATGTTGTTTTTTTTGAAGTGAATTTTTCCTGAAGAAAAAAAATCATTTTATTTAAGAAGTTGATTAAAATCGGTGATGCCCATTTTGGTTTGCATATCGGGCGAAAGCAAAATGCCTGCAACCATTGGTTTTCCTTTGATGTATTTATTTACATAGTTTTTAATGTCGTCGCGTGTAACAGATTTCAGATTATCAATGTAAGTGGTATAATAGTCAATGCTGGCACTTGCCCACCAAAATGAAACTGTGTGAACATAGTTCGAAGTTTTTTCTTCATCATAAACCTGCGAGATCACTAATTGATTCTTTGCAGTCTCCAGCATTTCATCAGAGAAATAATCACTGTAATCCCATTGGTTAATTTGATTTTGAACTTACTTCATACACTCTTTCAATTTTTAAGTGTTGGGGAAAAGAAAGAGTTGAATGGGGCCAACATACTTACACGTCTGGTAACCAAATGAAACCTGATAAGCCAAGCCGCTGTCAACTAACTGTTGCTGAAACTTAGAAGCAGATTGTGAAACAATGAAAGAAAAAACATCGGCTGCATAAGTTGCTTTAACATCGTTGCGGGTATCGGGTCCGTGCCAGCCCATCATTACCATTGGCATTCTTGCATTGGGGCTTAGGGTTACAAAAGTTTTATTTTCTGTAAGCGGTTTAAATTCCGGTATCGGATACTTGGCAATCGGATCAAAGCCCGAAGATTGCCAGTCGCCATAGAGTGCCTTTACTTTTGCAAACACTTCATCGTGCTTTACATCGCCTGCAATAGTTAGCAGCGAATTGTTAGGGCTATAATATTTGCCTTGTATGATGCGCATCTTTTCGGGTGTGGCAGTTAAAATAATATCATGGATGCCGATTGCATTTTTACGGGTTGCCAAATCGCCCCACATGTTTTTATTAAAATCCTGAAACAACCCGAACGCCGGGCTCGATTCACCTCGTTGAAATTCACCATCTACCACAGGGTTTTCTTTCTTCATTTCTTCGGGTAGAAAAAGCGGATAGCGGATAGCACTGTTCATAAACTTTAATCCCTCATCCAGCTTTGCACTGCTTAATGTGATAAAATAATTTACGCGCTCTTCACTGGTAGTTCCGTTCGCACTCGGGCCTAATGTGATTCCCAACTCACTTAATCTTTTCAAATAAAGTTCTTGCGATGGGATGTCTTTGTTTGCTTTAAAAAACATGTGCTCATACAAATGTGAAAGTCCATTGTATTGCGAATCTTCGGTGAACGATCCGTTATGCACTGCAATTTCAATGGTGGCAACAGCAACACTGTTATCTTCAATTACCAATACCTGTAATCCATTATTGAGTGTGGTAAAGAAAAAATTATTAGGCAGCTTCGTTTGTGCCTGAGTTACTAAGGCGGAGAACAAAAACAACAGCCCGGCTAAGAAAATCTTTTTCATTATCAAATAAAAATTTGTGAGCGGCAAATCTAAAAACTAAATGCGAACAAGGGTGAATTATTGTCGATAGAAAAAATTGCTTGGTCGAATTGAATGGCTTAGGGTCAGGTTTCACAAAGGTGTTGAGATAAATAGTTTGCATTGAATTAATTTAACCTTTACCTTAGAAACAAATTCTCTGCATTTTTTCGCAATGAAATCAAAAAATTTTAATTTTTCTTTCTTGTTTCTGTTCTTTGCAATGAAAACTGTTTGTGCTCAGCCCGGAGCGCTCGACCAGTCTTTTAATGAAGATGGTAAA
>JAJAYG010000531.1 GCA_026786335.1 Chitinophagales bacterium
AAGCACACCTAAACCATAGTTTGGTAAATTGGGAAGACCAAGTACACTTCTATGGCCTCCAAGATAAAATGAATAGGGTTTGAATTGGCAAGTAGCTCCTTCGTATTCGGGTTGAGTGATTACATTAAGATTCATGTTGATAGTGTCACGACCATCAGAGGGCAAAATTGATGTGCCATTAGCAATATAAATTTTATCATCTAAAAATAATTGATGACCTCCAATTAGAAAGGAATCGGAAGGCATAATGAAAAGTGTGTCAACTGTAATCGAAGGATCATCATCAAGCAAATCAAATTGAAAGAGTTGACGAAAAGATGAAACGTATAAAAATCTACCTGATGGTGAAAATGAACATCCATACAAAGCATCTTTAGAGGTAACAAACAGGGATTGATAAGAAATTATTTTGGGGCTTGATAAATCTCCTGAGCAACGATCAAAATCAAATGTCTCAATTAAATTATTTAATCCAACAACTGCCAATTTGCTTCCATCTCGTGAGAATCTCATCTGTCCAATGTTTTGTGCCCCTATAAAAAGAATACTGTAATCACTACCAATAGATTGGTAGAAAGGTCCTTGAATTGAATCAGGCGTTGCAAGAAATTTTACAAACTTATCATTATCTCTATCATGAACTACAATCCACCAATCTCTGCCGTTTGCATGCTTTACTGCATCCATCTTTTCACTCAATGTATCGGTGATTACAAAATTACCTTTAGAGATACAAGCACCTAAATTGTTGTTCAAATTAATATCTATCAAGGCGCAACACAAACCCTCTATATCACCATTACCAAAGAATGGATAGTTAGCAATATAAAATAAGTAATAAAGATTTGGCGAGTTAGGTATCGGAATAAAAATACTCCCTTGTGTTACGCTTTTGTGTGAAAGTAAAGAATCACCATTAGGAATAATTTGTCCGAGAGAATTTTTAATGCAAGTCCGAGTTCAGTCCAATGATCCTTGTGATGTGTACAGTAATAGAACACCTGATGTATCGGAAATACACGAAATGTTTTCGCCATTTAATCCATCGGCATAAGAAGTAGCGACAGACACTGCACCTGAATTATAGTCAATTCTTATTGAATCAGTAAGAACCCATGAGCCGTCGCGCTGAGCATAGCAAGTTGTAGTAACTAATAGTAAAGCCAGAATAAATCGCATAAGCTGAATATTAAAGTGCTATCAATATGATTGCAGCAGCTAATGTGAAAATGTTTTTCATTCTATTTTTATTTTGCGATAAGGAAATACGAGAAATGTAAAAATAACATTTCAAATCGCTGACAGCAAAAGAGGTTTATTGTAATTGTTTGTTTGCTGTACAAGCAATTTGCAGAGAATATTTATTTGTATTGAAATGAAATAGAAATTTATTGAACCTACACCACTTTATTTTTTCTCCATCTTTGCCAAAATTTTTTCTGAATGAAAATCCTTCTCCTCGGCAGCGGCGGTCGTGAACACACATTTGCTTATATGATTGCCAAGAGTGCGCTGTGCGAAAAATTATTTATTGCCCCGGGAAATACAGGAACTGAAAAACATGGTGAGAATATTTCCATAGCTGCAACAGATTTTGATGCCATCGCAGATTTTGTTTTGAAGAATGGAATTGAAATGGTGGTGGTGGGTCCCGAAGATCCATTGGTGAAAGGGGTGTATGATTATTTTTTAGCTGACGAAAAATTAAAACATGTTGCAGTGATTGGGCCTTCAAAAGCTGGAGCGCAGTTGGAAGGAAGTAAAGATTTTGCAAAGAAATTTCTTCAGCATTACAATATTCCTACTGCTAAATATGCCACCTTCACTTCAACACAAATTGAAGAAGCAATCAAATATGTTGATGATCAAAATGTACCCATCGTTTTAAAAGCAGATGGATTAGCTGCAGGAAAAGGTGTGGTGATTTGTGAATTGAAGGAGGAAGCAAAACAAGAATTGCGGGAGATGCTCACGCAACAAAAGTTTGGTGCAGCAGGAGATAAAGTTGTGATCGAAGAATTTTTAAAGGGAATTGAAATGAGTGTGTTCATTCTCACTGATGGGAAAAATTATCTCACACTTCCCACCGCAAAAGATTACAAGCGCATTGGTGTTGGAGACACCGGTTTAAATACCGGAGGCATGGGAGCCATTTCTCCGGTTCCGTTTGCAACGGATGAGTTGATGAAGAAAGTAGATGAACAAATTACCAAACCAACCATTGCAGGTTTGCAGCAAGAGAAAATTATTTACAAAGGTTTCATCTACATCGGTCTTATGATTGTGAATGGCGAACCTTATGTGATCGAATACAATTGCCGCATGGGCGATCCCGAAACGCAAGCAGTGTTACCAAGAATTAAAAGTGATCTGGTTGATTTATTTATTTCAGTTCACAAAGGAAATTTGAATGAGAAGAAATTAGAAGTGCTGCCTTATGCTGCGGCAACAGTAGTGCTTGCATCAAGAGGTTACCCTGAGAAATTTGAAAAGGAAAAACTGATCAGCAATCTGCAACAAACAAATGAGTGCCTTGTGTTTCATGCAGGCACACGAATGAGAAAAAACGGAGATATTGAAACAAATGGAGGAAGAGTTTTAGCCATCACTTCTTTTTCAAGAGAGCTAAAAGATGCGGTAGCAATTGCGATTCGAAATGCAGAGATCATTGACTTCGAGGGAAAATATTTTAGGGGTGATATTGGAAAAGACGTTTTCTAATTTCGGATTTCTAATTTCGGATTTCGGATTTTCTGGCTCTTGGTTCTTTTTCTTCTGTCTTATATCTTAAATCGTACATCTCACTTTAGCAGTTTGATTCTCTCAACTACCAGTTCACCAACCCTGTTTCCTTGTTTTGCACCTTCATCCAACGCACTCATAAAATGAATTCCTCCATAGAAACGACTAATGGATGCCTGTTGTGCAGCGGCTTTGAATGAGGTAAATTTTCTTGCTTCCATTCCAAATAGTTTTTCAGTTG
Organism: Chitinophagales bacterium; assembly: GCA_026786335.1. Lineage (GTDB taxonomy): Bacteria > Bacteroidota > Bacteroidia > Chitinophagales > UBA10324 > JAJAYG01. The sequence goes on from JAJAYG010000531.1 coordinate 2,984, forward strand.
AGTCGGAGAATGAAAAATTTTCGCCGAATAATTTTGTGAGCACTGCTGCCGCTGATGCAGATGTCACGCTGTGTCCGCTGGTATATTCGGGAAATGGAGGCGTTTGAATCAACGGCTCCCATTGTACATTGATGTTTTGATTAATTACAGTTACAGGTCTTATTTTTTCACTGCGATATTTTTCATCCCAGCAACTAATGAATCCATCAAACATCGCAATGCTTACGAGTGTATATACCTGCGCACATTGCATAATGGATGCATCGGTTTGTTTTAATGCCTGCTGAGTAATCAATAACCAATGCGCACCGGGAGAATATTTTTTGATGGAATAAATTACGTGACCTGCGTGAACGGTAGTGAATGGATTATCATCCCAATACAAAGCAGTTTTTATTTTTTCCGAATCTAATTGTTGCGAGCTGTTGTAAACTTCCATTGTTTCCTTCCAAAAAATTGAAGTGGTGTCAAGAGAAAATAATGATGGCAAAGGTGGCTTGCATTCATTTGCTGATTTCAAAACCAATGGTTTTATTTTTTGCCAATTGGGTTCAAGCGCCTCTGTGTAATCCGGCGGAGATGAATTCCAATAACCCTCTTTGCTCTTCGGCATGTAACGACTCATGATTCTTGTTTGTGAATAGTTGTCTGACTTTGCCAATTGAATAATTGTTTGCGCTACCAAATCTCCATAGGCAATTGATGCATCATAAATTTGTGGTGACTTAAATGGTCGCCATCTTTCGAGAAGTTCATGTTCATATTTTTCTGCAGAATCAGTCGAGAAAACCAATGCTTTACCTACTTCCCAAAAAGCTCGAAAAGCAACGAGTTCAATTTCAATTGCATTTTTATTTGGTGGGTTAGGAATTGAATCAAGTCCATTAATTTGATGCACGAGCGAAGCGTAATCATCTTTATAACCCAACCGCATGCATTCGTAAAAAGCAATGTTTGCATAAGTGTAAATTCTGTTTGCAACAGGCGGCGCAAAAACATCGTGTTTGATTACATCGAGTAAATTTCTTTCGCTCTCATGCAATAAATCCTGTGTGGTAATATGTTGTGGATGCGGCTGACCAAATGGTTTTTGTGCCAATGAAAAATGGGTGATGAAAATTGAAATGAAGAGGGGAAATGAAATGAGTGTCATTAAGTTTTATGAAAGTATTTAAAGTTTCACAAACTTCCTTGTTTAATAGCCGCTACTCCAGAAGTAACATTGTAAAAAGTAAAATATTTTAATGTGTGAGGGCATTTATCAAATGCAGCAATAAAAGCATCACCGGCACCATTATTAGAATTATCCCAAACAGTTGCACCGCAGCTTGTACAAAGTTGATTGGTGTAGGCACTTTCTGTATATCCTACGGCATATACATCATGCAATGTCCCCGGCTTTATCGCCAAGCCCATGATAATATCCTTTTTCTCTGTGCCGTTATTGCTCGTTCCTCCGAAGTATGTCCATGCTGTGATACTTTCATTTGAAGCATCGAGTTTTGCAAGAAATGCATCCCAAGAATCTTTTCTTGCTGACTGATATGGTGAAGTATTGCATGCTGCGACGCAAGCGGAAGGAATAGAATATGTTGATGATGCTCCGAGATTATTTCCCGCAACGTAGAGAAAAGTATTTGCACCATCATGATCAAGAGCCATGCAATAACCCCAATCATAATTATCACAGCCAGAACAATTACCGCTTCCATCACTACCTATGAAAGTAAGCCAATTCTTTGTTACAGTTCCCGCATTCAATGTGAACTTAGCAACAAACACATCAGCATTGCCAAGTGTTGGATTGGTAGAGCAATAAGGAATTGTTCCCGAATAACTGCTGCTGTAACCTACAGCATTAATGATGGTACTGCTCCCTACTTGTTCTGTAATGATTTGCTCAATGAATTCATCACTGCTTAAGGTAGTGTTAACGTCATTCATATAAATTCCCCATAACACAGATTTTTGTGCATGCGCATTCTTCGTTATGAGGATGCTAAAAAAGATTGTCGTTGAAAATAATAAGAATAAATTTCGGATTGTTTTTTTAGAGTTCATATATGGTCGGTTTTTAAATAGTAAAATTGATTATTTATTAGAAATGAATGAATGACGAAGATAGAAATAGAATTCAAGAATGCTAATGATTAACATAATGAATAGCAGAAGTTTTGCTTTGATTGGATTTCTTTACATTGATTTTTATTTTTAATATCGCAATAAGTTTCTGACAATATTTTTATGTCAACTAACAAAATAAAAATAACTTTTGAATTATTACATTCTGTATTTGTTTGTTTTATCCTCTTGTTATTTTCCAATAGAATTTGTGCACAAAACCTTTTACAGAAAAAATACGACTTTCGTTATGGAGGAGTAGGAGCAGAATATTTATATGCTATATGTCCATTAAGAACAGCAGGAAGCGTTCTTGGTGGTTCATCAAGTTCAGCTATCAGTGGAGATAAAACAGATGTTGCATTTGGTGAATTAGACTATTGGATATTAAAGATTGATGGGTTAGGCAATAAAATTTGGGATAATGATTTCGGCGGATCCAGCGGAAATATCTTAAGTGATCTCAGGGAAACTACCGACAATGGATTGATACTTGGCGGCTTTTCCAATTCACAAATCAGCGGTGATAAAACTCAAGATACATGGGGAGGAATGGATGACTTTGATATCTGGATAATAAAAACAGATTCTCTTGGTAACAAACAATGGGATAAGGATTTTGGAACAATTAGTAAAGACGAGTTAGTTTGTATTAACCAAACTAAAGATGGAGGTTATATTATCGGTGGCAATACTTCTGCCGGTATCAGCGGTGATAAATCGCAGGCAACCTGGGGTGATCAGGATTACTGGATTATTAAAATAGATTCGCTTGGCAATAAGGAATGGGATAAAGATTTTGGAACCTCTAATTTTGATAAACTTAACTGCGTGCAACAAACTAATGACGGCGGCTACCTGATTGGCGGATATACAGATGCGGGAATCAGTGGTGATAAAACAGAAGATACATGGGGGCTTACTGATTACTGGATTATTAAAACAGATTCATTTGGTAACAAAGAATGGGACAAGGATTTTGGTGGACTTGGTAATGATCTTTTTACATGGTTAGAGAAAACAAATGATGGAGGATATATTATCGGTGGTTATTCTGAATCAAATAGCAGCGGTAATAAAACACAAGATACATGGGGATATACGCGCTATGGATATTACAATGATTTTGATTTTTGGATATTGAAATTAGATTCAATCGGTAATATTTTATGGGACAAAGATTTTGGCGGTAATAGTTCAGAAGTACTTACCCGCCTTTCAATAACATCAGATGAAGGATACTTATTATCGGGCGTATCTATTTCATCGGCCAGCGGCGACAAGACAGAAGACAATATTGGAGGGATAGAAATGTGGATGATAAAAACAGATTATTTCGGCAACAGGCAATGGGATAAAACGGCAAGAACCAGTCTTCTGCCTCAGCAACAGAAAAAATTCAGTTGAACAATTTTGCGCGAGGAGTTTATTTTATTGAGTTACATAACGCAAATAAATTTTGTCGCAAGATGATTGTAATTGAGTGAGTATTTCATTTCCTTACTTCAATCATCTGCAAATCACTGCCATTCTTCCCCACTAAAATAATTTGATCGCCGGAAGAAATGCCAATCAATTTCATATCTCTTACATCGCCGGGTGCATTAAATCCGCTTTGTAAATTTGTTTGGGGAGTGAAATTATTTTTTCCGTCACCTTTCAAAAATAATCCAACCGAAGCATCATCTCTTCCCATCTCGGCGCGCACCGCATAATTGTTTCCGGCAAGCAGCAAATCTTTTTTCTTGTCGCCATCAAAGTCTGAAACTAAAATTGAATTCACCCACGAGAATTGTGCGCGAACAGGTAGCGCAACTACTTCAAATAT
>JAJAYG010000532.1 GCA_026786335.1 Chitinophagales bacterium
ACCTTATATTTTCCAAAGTGCTTGGCGGTTTGCGGGCACGAACTTTTTTATTCGCAATCCATTTTGAAGGATAAAATGCATTCATTACTTCCTCAATAACTTTCCATTTTGTAAATAGAATTTATTTCCTTCCTTATTTCAACTGTATATCTTTTGAGTTGATGGTATCATGAAATTCAAGCGGGAAAGTTTTTTTGAAAAGGAATTTCTTAAGGGTAACAGTTCCTTTAAAACTCAGCGGGATATCCTTACCATCCAAAAAACTATTTATGCCTGAAGGAAGAAACTTTACAATCTGGCTATATGAAGTTATTGTGCTCAGCGGCAATGCAAATTCACTCATTGCAGCAACCCTCACATTTTTTAGTTGAACAGTTGCAAGTTGGCTTTCACTTAAAATAAAGTCAAGATCAAACTCTTTGACTTTGCCACCAACTGAATTAGGATTGTAGAGATTAAGATTTACTGTTATTTCGGGTGATGAAGTTAAATTCTTCACTTTAAAATCAGTTACTGACCGAAACTGAATTGGCATTAAGGGAGCACAGGAAGCAACGCATAATAGCGCAAATAATAAAACAGGTTTTAAACTGGCGATCGTTGACATAGCATTCAAAACTCAAAAAAATATTAAATATTGCCTTACCATTTATTCTTCCACATCATACTCTCAACAGGTTTTAAACTTCGCTGATTGTATTTAGCATTCTTCTTTTTGTTGTAAGGATTTTTCACAGTTCCATCCACCACAAAATAAATCAGTTGACCAATGGGCATACCCGGGTAAATGCGCACTGGCTGCCGAACAGAAATCTCAAGTGTCCACGTATTACAGAAACCGACATCACCTTTTCCGGCAGTAGCATGTATATCAATACCTAATCTTCCAACACTTGATTTTCCCTCAAGAAATGGAACGTGTGCATGAGTTTCGGTATACTCTTCTGTAACACCGAGGTAAAGCATATCGGGGTATAAAGTCATTCCATCTTCAGGAATTATCTGCATATCAATTTCATTGTGCTTGCGTGCATCGAGAATTCTGTTTTTGTAAGTAGCAATATATTTTGCCAAATGCACATCGTAAGAATTAGAACCAAGACACTCAGGTTTAAACGGTTCAATCAAAATATTTTCCTTTTCAATTTCTTCAAGAATTTTTCTGTCGGATAAAATCATTGGATTTAGGGTTTCGGATTTGGGATTTCGGATTTAGAATAAAATTCGGTGAGTGGGTAAAGATAGAATTGACGAGCAATAATTTTTTTTAATCTGCTTGCGAATTTATTTTCCAAATAATTACTGAACGATCATCACTGCAGCTCAATAAATAATTTTGCGAAGCAATCCACAACAATTTATTTACTGAGTTAATGTGGCCATTGTACTTTTCTTTATTAATAGATTTTAGCAGTTCAAAATTTTCGGCATCCCAGATTCTAATTGTTTTATCACGCGATGCAGTAACAACCATGTTCAACTTTTGTAAATGCAGTATGTGATTGATGGTGAACAAGTGCGCCTTGAGTTGTTGTTTTAAATGATGATCCTTTGAATCGAAAATATAAAGTTGTGCATCACGCGAGCCGGCAACTAATTCATTTTTCCTTTCTAAAAAACAAATGGAGAAAACACTATTCTCCGGCGCTTCAAGAATTGCACTCACCTTCCATAAATTAAGATCGAGCATATAAATTTTATTATCACTGCAACCGATTGCAGCTTCATTTTTCTCAATACTAAATTCTATGGTTCGCAATGCAGCATCACTCACAGTAATTACTCTTTCGAGCTCATAATTATCAGCCGACCAAATAGAAAGAGTTCCGTCTTTTGAAACAACAAATATTTTATTACCCCAAAGTTTAATATCGAATATTGATTGTGTGTGAAACGTGATGTAACGGATTTCTCTTTTTTCATTTAGATCAATTACATGAAATCCACCGCTCATGGTACCAATGAGTAAGTGATTTTTGGAGGAATGAAAACAGAGTGCGAAAATTTGTCCGTCAACTTTTGCAACTGCAATAGGCTGATTCAATAAATCTGTTATCCATTTTACTACAATGCCTTCACTGCCGCCACTGAAAAAAGTATTTTCATTCTCTGCTTTTACCAAAGCATAAACAGATCCGTTGTGTATGGTGAGTTTGGCTATTTGTTCAATTGTAACTGACATTGTGCAAATATAGAGAGATGAACTGCGAGGGAATAATTCTGCAAGTGTTTACATCCCTTCCCTACTTTTACACCATGCCGTTGCTTTTACAAAATGATGTTTCGGATAAAACAAAAATTGCAATCTGGAAGATTGAAGAATCAGCCGAATGGTTTCGATCGCAATTGATTTTAGATGAAAGAGAAAACGCTTTGATTGATTCCATCAAACATCCGCAACGCAAATTGCATTGGCTTTCAAGTCGTGTGCTGCTAAGAAGATTAATGAACACGAATGAATTTATTCATTTAGAAAGTGATGAAAACGGAAAACCCCGGATTCATAATTTCCCCGTAAATATTTCTATTTGACATTCTGCCGAACTGAGTGCATTGATGATGAGCGAAACGCAACAAGTGGGAATTGATATTGAGAAAATTGATTCAAAGATTGAGCGCATCAAAAATAAATTTTTGAGAGATGATGAGTTGCAGATTATTTCAACTGCTCATGCAACCGAACACAAATTTGTTTACTGGTGCGCCAAAGAATCCCTGTATAAATGGTATGGAAGAAAGCAACTCGATTTTAAGGAGCACCTGTTTATTGAGCCATTTGAATTTGCCGTTGAAGGAAAATTAAGAGGAGAAATAAGGAAGAATGATTTTTCAGTTCAACTTGAAATTAATTATTTACGAATTGAAAACTACATGATGGCGTTTGTGAGCGCTTGATAAACCTAACTTAAAAGGTAAGCTAAAAGAACATAGATTTTAGACTGGTGAAATTTTGACTAATCACTTCCGACTTCCGACTTCCGACTTAATTCTAATTAACAATCACACTTCCCATTTTAATTCCAAGCTGCCTTTTAATGTCGCTTAACCGATTGTGTATTGATTGAAAATGTATTTCTTCTTCTTCTTTTCCTGCAGCTGCTTTTAACTCTTTAAGATTCTCATTCATCATCTGCAGCACCTTTTTCATTTTAAAGTAATTGAGTGAGGTAACAACATCTTTCCTGAAATTTTTATCGGGTTGCGTAACAAAGATGTCGTGCATTTTATCCCAGTTTTCACTTAGGGAATAGGGTGATGAAATAATTTCAATTGCAATTCTTTTTAACTCAGCATCCTGCTGCTGTATAAAAAAATGATGGTCAGGAATATTTCCCGCTTCCATCTGTGCTTCAATTTCATGCAACATTAATCTGTAAGAAGCATTTGTTAGCGGCACCTCTTTTACTTCGGCAAGAATATATTGTGCAACAGTTGTTTCCTCATCCATCATTTCCTTTCCAAAATCCAATAACAATCTTATGATATCGCGCTCCTGATAATCATCAGCAGTTTTTTGAAACAGTTGTTCGGTGTGATCAACAGTTTGTTCAATCGGTTGATGCAATGCTTCGGTCTCAAATTTCGTTGCACCGGTTTCTTTATTGTATTGCTTGCGCTTTATTTTATTTACTTCTACAGTCAGCACTTGTTCACTCACCGAAAGCATTCTGCTGCATTCATGTGTGAGAACCGATCTTCTTATTGCATCGGGAATTGTTGCCAGCGTGTTCACCACATCTTTAATTACATCGGCTCTCTTCAACGGATCGTTGCCTGCATCTTTCATCATCAATTCAACTTTGAATTGAATGAAATCTTTTTTCGAATCACGAATAAATTCGCGCAAGGCTGTGCTTCCTTTTTTATGAAGGAATGAATCAGGGTCTTCGCCATCGGGTAACAAAACCACTCTCACATTCACATCTTCACTCGCCATCATTTCCAAACCGCGCAATGCTGCTTTTATTCCCGCAGCGTCACCATCGTAGAGAATTGTGATGTTGGAAGTGAACCGCTTGATCAATTTTATCTGCTCTTGCGTGAGCGATGTACCAGATG
>JAJAYG010000533.1 GCA_026786335.1 Chitinophagales bacterium
AAGGGTTGGAAGGAAATGCCTTTGTAGGCAATGGATTGGATGAATTTGCAAACACCACTAACTGCATCATTATTTCAAACGATGACTGGATGCCATATCCCAATGGTTACAGCAGCACTTCAGGAACTAACTCTTATTGGAGTGGTTACAGTGAAAAGTTTAATCCTTATGTTACCACTAACACTGTACCTACATCAGGCACTATTAAAATGTATCAGCAACACCGCTATATCTACGAGATTCAATGGGCTAATAAATTTCTGCCGATTGATTCTAATAGGGTAAATCTAATTGGTGTTTCTGCTGGTGGATTCGGAGCCTTCCTAACCGCCATTATGCTCCCCAATAAAATAGCGGCAGTGTATTCTGTTTGTGCTCCAATAGTTATCAAGAGTTTCAATAATGATGGGTATGAATTGGATAATCAAATGTGGGGCGACCCCGGATCACATTTATTATCTGATGTTATCGACCCTACTACCGGGTTAGGTTATGAGGTTTTTGATCTCATGAATATCAAAACGATGATGAACAAGTTAAAAAACACAGGTCTACCTGTAATTTATACCATCCATGGAAAAAATGACAACACCGTTTTTTGGAGCGACAAGCCAACCTACCTCACTCAAAACGAAAATTATTGGCAGGGAGGTGTTCATTTCTGGGATCAAAGAGAACATGATGGTAAAAATTCAAATTTCTTTGACAACGAAACAATGCCTAAATTCGATAGGTTCGCCGTGAATTCCAGCTTCCCGGCCTTCTCCCATTGCGACAGCAACGAAGATCCGGGCGATGGTGATCCGCTAACTGGTGATGCTTATGGATCGTTCAGCGGATCAGTTGCCTGGGATTCCCTTAAAGAAGATGATTGCAATTGGAAAGTAAATACTTCAGTTATTGACTTTATTGTTGGTGGCGCTGTTATTAATAGTGATGTTACTTCTTGCTACGCCAAGGTTACAATCAGAAAAGCTCAAAAATTTGCTCCAAAAGATGGTGAAACTATTAAGTGGTACAATTACAATAATACCAATACCCAAATTCAATCGGGTTCTTTTGTTTATCATTTAGGGGATGCAATATCTATTGATTCTGTGAAAATAAAAAGGGCGGGTACAAGGCTTGAAATTCAAAGAAAGAATTGCACTTTAAAAGAAGAGCCAGAGGCAAATTCAAATCCTGATGTTTCACCTTTAAATCAAATGGCGATAAACAATTCATCTTATGGATGGGTTGTTGTTATCAATTCTTCAATGAACCAAATGGCCCAACTAAACGTGTTTGATATGATGGGAAGATCATTGGTTTCTAAAACTATTTCTCTCAATGAAGGTGCGAATTACATTGAATTAAATGCCCCTGCTCATGGTACCTTTTTAATTGGCCTGGTCTCAGAGAATGGCCACCAGGCTGTTAAAGCCACCTATTGAACTTTAGATTAGAAAAAATTTTTATGCTCCCAAAAAACTCAACAGAAGGTTGAGTTTTTTGTTTTACAAAGATCATTAAGAGCCATCAACTCCCCGATAAACAATTTCAATTAAATTTGTAACTCATAATATTATTCTTTCAACATGAAAATAAAATCCATCTTCAAACAATTATCCGGGCTTATTGTTATTGGCTTACTTTTTTTATCCATTACCACTTTCGCACAATCGATTTCAAAAGCATCACTGAATAAGAAAACCAGTATCACCTTACTTTCAGATGATGGAACAACTACCTCGGTAAAATTCAGTGTGGGATCGTTTGAAGAACAATTAGTTCTAACGCCGAAAGGCAATGCCGTGATTATTAAAACTGATGAGTGCACTCAAATACTAAAGGCCGGCTTTCCCGACCTTGCAAAACTTACTGCATCCATCATTATCCCCGACCAATCATCAATGAAAGTTGAAGTTGCGGGAAGCGAGTACGAAGATTATGAAAATATAATTGTTGCCCCTTCCAAAGGATCGATTACAAGAAATATTGACCCTTCTTCAATTCCTTTCACTTACAATGAAGTTTATGACCAAGATGCTTTCTTTCCGAAAAATATTACAGAACTCAGAGAGCCATATATAATCAGAGACTATCGTGCACAAACAATTATCGTTTATCCTTTCCAATACAATCCTGTAACAAAAACGCTAAGGGTATATTCTGAAATTACTGTAAAAGTTTCACCTGATGATTCGAAAGAAGTTTCAAATATTTTGATCAGAAAAAAACCAATTGAAAAAATTCAGACAGACTTCGGTAATATTTATTCACACCATTTCCTGAATTATAATAACGGAACACGTTATACTCCTCTTCCCGACCATGGTAACATGCTTGTGATTTGCTATGAAGATTTTATGGATGAAATACAGCCTTATGTTGATTGGAAAATTCAAGAAGGAATTAAAACGGAACTTGTTGATGTTGCAACAATCGGCAATGCATCGGCTGCAATAAAAAGTTATGTGGCAAATTATTACAACACATATGGGCTCACCTATTTAGTATTTGTGGGTGATGATGCACAAGTAAAAACAAGTTATGTGAGCGGAGTTGGTGATTCTGATAATGACTATGGTTACATTTTAGGTAACGATCATTATCAGGAAATTTTTGTTGGAAGATTTTCTGCCGAATCAGAATCAGATGTTACTAATCAGGTAAATAAAACATTGGAGTATGAAAAGAACCCGGTCATTGATGGCTATTACAACAAGGGAGTTGCAATTGCATCTGATCAAGGACCCGGTGATGATAACCAATATGACTGGGAACATGAGCGTGGATTAAGAGATCAATTACTTGCTTACACCTATTCAGATGTTACAGAACTTTATGATGGAACTCATGCAGGAGGTAATGATGCATCTGGAAATCCAACAGATCAAAATCTGGCTGATAAAATAAATGCTGGCACAGGCATAATTAATTACACCGGTCATGGTAGTTCAACAAGTATTGTAACAACTGGATTTAACAACGCCGATGTAAATGCTTTAACCAATCAAAACAAATGGCCTTTCCTCTGGATCGTTGGTTGTGTGACCGGTGATTTTAAAAGTCAAACTTGTTTTGCTGAAACATGGGCGCGCGCAGTTTATGAAAATAAACCTACCGGTTCGATTGATAATTTTATGTCAACTATAAATCAATATTGGGATGAACCCATGCAGGGGCAAGATGAAATGAATTCCATACTTGTTGATAGTTATGCTGATAATAAGCCAAGAAGTTTCGCAGGCATTTGTATCAATGGTTGTTTCAGTATGAATGATCACTACGGAAACTCGGGTGAAGATATGACTGACACCTGGGTAGTTTTTGGTGATCCTTCACTCATGATCCGTACTGCACAACCAGAATTAATGACGGTATCTCATGAACCCGAATTAACAATTGGTGTTTCTTCATTTGCTGTGAACTGTGATTTTGAAAATGCATTTGTTGCACTCACACAAAACGGAAATATTATTGGAACACAATGGGTAAGCGGTGGAATTGCAAACATAACCTTCACTCCTATTATTGAAAGTGACAGTGCGATCGTTACCATTACAGCATTCAACAAAGTCCCTTACATCAAAACAATTCCTGTTGTTGAATCTGTTGCACCTTATGTAATCAATACTTCTAACTTTATTGTTGATGCTTTGGGAAATAACAATGGACTTGCTGATTACAATGAAAATATTTCGCTGAACGTAACATTAAAAAATGTTGGTGCTTCAACGGCACAAAATGTAAAAGCAGTACTTGCAACATCCGATCCGTTCATTACCATAACAGATAACACACAGGATTTCGGTGACCTTGTAAATAACATTGAAGCAATTCAAAATGATGCAGTCGCTTTTATTGTTTCAGATGGAATTCCCGATCAACACGTTGTTTATTTTTCTTACACCATCACCGATGATCAGTTGAATAGTTGGAATGGAAATTTTTCAATCACCGTGAATGCACCACTGCTTACAGTAACAGGTTTTGTGATTGATGATTCAAATGGAAACAATGACGGGAATTTGGATCCCGGAGAAAATGCAATCATCAGCATCACAAATAATAATACCGGACACAGCCCAACAATTAATTCTATTGCAACTTTACTTGAATCAAATGAATATATTGAAGTGCTTACTGCTCCAATGGATGCAGGTATTTTGAATGCAGGTGAAAGTTCAGTTGCTGCCTTTTCTGTTTTCGTTTACAGCAATACTCCTTATGGTATTGATGTGCCTTTTAATTATTCTATAACAGCAGGTGAATATTCAGCAACTTTAGATTTTAGTTCAACTGTTACACCTGCCATTGAAGATTTTGAAACCGCCGACTTCACAAAATTTGATTGGCTCTTTGCAGGCAATTCAAACTTTACAGTACAATCACAAACTGTTTATGAAGGAACTTATGCAACCAAATCGGGTAACATTGGTAACAATAAATCAAGCACTTTAAAAATTACTATTGATGCAATGTTTGATGATGATATTTCTTTCATGTCAAAAATTTCTTCCGAAGATGGTTTCGATTCACTCTCTTTTCACATTGATGGTGTAAGCAAAGGACATTGGTCGGGTGATATTGACTGGACACCTCATACTTATTCAGTTGCTGCAGGCACACATACTTATGAATGGACTTATAAGAAAGATGAAGGATACAGCTATGGCAGTGATTGTGTTTGGCTCGACAATATTATTCTTCCTGCTTACAAAGAAAATCCTGCAAGCGGAATAATTAATATTGGTGGGGAAGAAAATATTTCAGTTTATCCAAATCCGTTTTCTCAAATTTCATTTATCAATTATACTATAGATGCAGGTGCATTAGTTACTGTAAAAGTTTATGATGTTTTGGGTAAGGAAGTAAAAACGCTCATCAATAATCAACAACAACCTGCAGGAAATTATCAATTGGGATTTGAAGGAAATGAATTGATTAATGGAATTTATTTCTGCCATTTGAATATTGGAGAAAAAACTTTTGTGAAAAAAATTGAGCTGAATAAATAGTTATGAAAAAAGTTTTATGCCTTTCTGAAATTTCAGAAAGGCATATTTATTTTAAGAAACACCTCTCAATATTCACAGGGTTTATTCTTTTTATCTTTACATTCTTGAAAAGAAATTTTCTCAATGAGCAAACCTGAAGCATATAAACCGAAAAATAAAATCCGCATTGTTACAGCC